>JAFDED010000018.1 GCA_019310535.1 Deltaproteobacteria bacterium | reverse complement strand
TGGGTTCTTCAGAGCGATGGCGGCGCAAACAGCGATCACAGAAAATGCCCTCTTTGCCGGATGTTCGGCACTATGTGGCAAAACGTTTGATGAGAATGTTATTATGATAATTATCATTAAACTGACGGTGTAGTATTAAATGATTATTCATAATAGCTCTAATTTTTATTTTCTGAGTAATATCGTTGATCAATATGTTGCTGATCAAAGTGGATAATTCTATACGATAAACAGGGAGAGTTGAGTTTGGAGGGAATGTCTGAATCTCGCTCACGAAAGCATCATATAGATCACTTTTATCCATCCCCCCGCTCTGCCAGGCCCGTGCGTGGATAGGCGGTTTCGGGCCGGGAGGCGGGAGCCGGCATGGGTGCGGAATCCTCAGCATCGGCGCGCTCTTCCCCCTCCAGGCCGTAAAGCACCGCGTAAATGGTGGGCACCACCACAAGGGTCAGAATAGTGGCCATGGCCAGTCCCGCGATGACGGAAGAGGCCATTGGCCCCCACCACTGAGCTGACTGGGAGCCCGTTTCCACGGTGAGGGTTCTAAAGTCGATGCTGTACCCCACGGCCATGGGAATGAGGCTCAGGATAGTGGTGGCAGCGGTGAGGAGCACGGGCCGAAATCGCAGGACGCCTGCCTCCAGGAGGGCCTCCCGCAGGGGAAGACCCTTTTTGCGAAATTGCTCGATGAAATCGATGATAACGATGGCGTTATTCACCACCACGCCAGCCAGGCTTATAACGCCGACGCCTGTCATGATGATCCCAAAGGGTTTGCCGGTGATGAGAAGACCGAGGAGGACGCCGCCCATGGAGAGGATAACCGAGGTCATGATGATGCCGGGAAGCCTGATGGAGTTGAACTGGGTTACGAGAACCAGGGCGATGAGAAACACCGCGATGGTGAAAGCCCACGAGAGGAAGGCCTGGGCCTCTTCCTTGTCCTCGCTCTCGCCCCTGTAATTAATCTTTATGCCGGGTTTGAACTTCATAGTGGACAGCCGGGACCGCGCGTCTTCGAGCACATCTTCGGCCAACCTGCCCCGCACATTGGAAGAGACAGTGATAGCCCGCTTCTGGTCAACGTGATGGATTTTTCCCTGACTTTCCTGGAGAATGATGCGGGCAACGGTAGAAATGGGCACGGGCCGGCCCTGGAGGTCGGGGACGGTAAGGTTCATCACGTCGTTTAAGTTCCTGCGGAACTGCTCTGGCAGACGCGCCACGATGTCGTACTCGTCCTCACCCACCCGATAATCGCCCACTTTATACCCGCGTATGGCCGTCTTAACCGTCAGGGCGATCATCCGGGAGGAAAGCCCCAGCTTGATGGCGCGGTTGCGATCGATCTCGACTTTAAGCTCCGGGCGACCGAAAACCGCGTTGTCCTTTAAATCCACTACACCCGGCACCTGCGCCACAGCTTTCTTGACCTCCCGTGCGACAGCCCGAACCTCACCGAAGTCCGGCCCGGTGATCTCGATTTCAACCGGTTCGCCCACCGGTGGTCCTATCTTTTCAGTTTCAACATTGATTTCCACCCCGGGGTACCTGTTCGCCAGCTTTTCCCGAATCTCGCCAACCAATTCAAAAGAGGGGCGGGAGCGCACCTTGTAGTCTTTAAATTCTATGTTAATTTTGGCCGTATTGCGGGCGCCACCACCTCCCATGCCTCTTTTGGATATGTCCGCGCCCACGTCGGTTACGTAATATTCGATATCTGGATATTGCTTTATGAGTGCCTCAATATCACGGGTAATGCGGTCGGTCTCGTCCAGGCTGGTTCCCTCGGGCGCCTTGATGGCAATGTATGCACGGTTGGGCTCCACATCGGGGAATAACTCCACACCGTGCCCCCAGCTGCCGTAGGCGATGATGATGGCAATGATCACAGAAAAGGCCAAAAGGAGAGTCACATACCGGTAACTCAGCGCGGCGGATAAGAAGGCCCGGTATGCCCGAAACACCGCGTGTCGCCTGGGTTGATCAGTACTCCCTTCTCCTTTGACCTTGATGAACAAAGAGCAGATCGCCGGATTGATCACCATGGCCACGAACAGAGAGGCGAACAGGGCAATGATAACGGTCTTGGGCAAAAAGGTCATGAACTTTCCCATGATACCGGGCCAGAAAACCATGGGGAAGAAGGCGCATACCGTGGTCAGCGTAGAGGCGATGACCGGGTAGGCCACCTCTCCGGCCCCGTCCATGGCGGCCTGCATCCGCGTTTTGCCCATCTGGCGGTGGCGATAAGTATTTTCCACAATGACGATGGCGTTGTCCACCAACATGCCGAGAGAGAGGATCAGGCTGAAAAGCACAACCATGTTAAGGGTGATGTCCACCCCCTCCAGGGTGGCGAATGTTATGAACATGGAGTACGGGATGGCCAGAGCCACGATGAACGCATTGCGTAGTCCCAAAAAAAGGAGAATAACCACTAAAACCAACACCAGGCCTGTTAAAATGTTGTTTTCGAGGCTGGAGACCATTTCCCTGATGTCCTCGCTCTGATCCATGGTGACGGCCATCTGCACGCCCGCGGGAACCCGGTGGCGGGCCTCCTTCAGCACCGCGTGGACCGCATCGGCGATATGGATGATATTCTCGCCCGTCCTCTTCTTGACGGCCAGGGTGACACTTTCTTTGCCGTTGTAGCGGGACTTATCGACTCGATCCTCGTAGGTGTCGACAACCGTCGCCAGGTCGGTGAGGTAGATGGGGCGGTCATTCTTGACGGCGAGGATCATTGAATTTATGTCCTCTACGTGCTCGAACTCTCCGGGGATACGCACGGTGTAACGCCTGCCACCTAAATCTATACCGCCACCGGGCTCGGTAAGATTGTTCTCGCGAATGGGGTTGATAATCTCCATGAGAGTCAGGCCGTAAGCGGCCAATCGCTGCATATCGAACTCCACGCGAATCTCGCGCTCCACGTCGCCCCTGACCTCGACCTCCAGTACGCCGGGAATGGTCTCAATCTCATCCTCCAGCGTTTCTGCAACCTTTTTGAGCACAAAGGGCTCAACATCGCCGTAAACGCTTATGATGATTATAGGGAACTCGCTGATGTTTATCTCTGTCACCTCGGGATCATCGGCTTCGTCGGGCAGTTCGGGCTTGGCCTCATCCACCTTGTCCTTGACGCGCTGGAGGGCCTGGTCGATGTCCTCCTCCGGATGAAATTCAATGGTTATACTTGTAAATCCCTCAGAGGTAGTTGACCTGATTTCCTTTGTCCCCTTGACGCCCTTGAGCTTCTTTTCGATTTCGTTGGTGACAAGCGTCTCCATCTCCGCGGGGCTTGTGCCGGTGTAACTTACGGTGACTTTGATAAAAGGGATTTCAACGTCCGGGCTGGATTCCAGGGGGAGTGCTATGTAACTGGTAATCCCCAGAAACATGAGCATGCCCAGGAGAACAAAGACCGTTGTGCGGTGCCGAACGGCAGTGTCGGGGATGAACATTGCTTTTACTCGAACTGAATGTAATGCGTATCTTGACTGTTACGATACGGATGATCATAAATGTTTGCAAAGCCGGAGTCTACGCCCCGGGATTGCATAGATATGGCCTGTGCGGAAGAGATGATCATTTTACCGTGTAACACCGGAAGGCGGCTCTTTTTCTCCATTGTTTCTTTGTTCATTCTCTATCTGCACTGGAGCATCCGGGGCCAGCATGTATTGCCCGGCAACCACAAGGCGGTCGCCGAAATGCAACCCGTCCACAACTTGTGCGGATGCGCCTTCAATGATACCGAGAGTGACGGGCCGGAGGACCGCCCTCTTGTCTTTTACAATATACGCGATTTTACTTCCCCCCTTATCGATCAACGCGGAAAGGGGCACCACGACCGCTTTTTCGACTCGAGCGCGGACAATCTCTGCCTTGACAATCATACCCGACTTTAAAAGGCCTTTCTTGTTGTCCACTCTGACCTTGGAAAGGAATGTGCGCGTTTTCTCATCGGCTACCAAGCTCACGTGAGTGATCGTGCCGATAAAGGTTTTGTCCGGATAAGGATCCACGCGAAGGGTAACCCTGGTTCCCGGGCGGATGTCCGCCACGTAGCGTTCCGGGATGGCAACCTCCGCCTTGAGCCGGTCCACCTGAACCAGATCGGCCAGGTGATCACCACGATGCACGAACTCTCCCAGCTCCACGGGCACCGAGTTGATAATGCCATCCATGGGTGCTTTCACCGTTCCGCGATTGAGTTCGATCTGTGCCATCTTGTAGGCCGCCTGCGAGGATTCCAGGTCCGCCACAGCCTTATCCCATTGATTCTTGCTGATAGCACCACTCTCCGCCAACGGCCTGTACCGCTCATAAGTCCGGCGTGCAAGCGTAAGCTCTGCACGGGCCTGTTCCAGTCGGGCCTTCATGGCTCTCACGTCTATACGGAAAAGTGGCATACCCTTCTTGACCCGCTTGCCCTCTGTGACCAGGACCTCTTCAATGATTCCGGCCACATCGGAGGCCAGCCGAACATTCTTCCACGGCTTGAGGTCCCCTGAGAGCAAATACCGCTCCGCTATCTCATCAGGGGACAGTGTTATCACGTTGACCTTTATGGGAGGACGTTCGAGAGGCGGAATATCCGCTTCGGCGGGACGCTTGCCATTGTGGGCCATCAGGTAGAATGCGATAAGCGCCAATATCACCAGAACAGTAATCAATGACGTGAACACTAATCGCCTTTTCGCCTTCATTCAAATGTTCTCCCCGGGCTTGTCCGCTCGATGGAACTGGTAGCTTTGCCTGTTTTGTCGGTGTGAACAGAGGCTGTATCTTCAGATGTCTCCGCAATGCGCTTCCGACAATGCGCCAGCCATCGAAGGCAGGCGTCCTGGATATCCTGGAACAACTCGCCCACCATGCCGGCATAGGCGCTGATCTCATAGTCAGAGTTGGCCTCTTCCCCTTTCTTTTCCAGATCCGCTCTCCAGGAGCGGACCTGCTCAACCTGTCGATCAATGAGCTCCAGCAGCTCTTGGTGCGATATATCGTGGGAGAAAAGGAACTTCAGGGTGAACTCGTCCTGTATCATCGGAGGTCGCACCGCGGGCTGGTGGAGCCATTTTTGGAACTCCTGCAGCCCTTTCTTCGTTATGGTGTAAACCTTCCGGTTGGGCCGGTTATCCTGGGGGTCCACTGTCTGGGTCACCAGTCCCTTGTCCATCAGCCGCTTGAGGTTAGGGTAGATTGAACCGTAGTTAAGCGGCCGCAACTGGCTGAAGTGGGCATCGCAGATCTTCTTGATCTGGTAGCCATAAAGAGGCCGGGTGGCAAGGATTCCTAAGAGAAAATTCTGAGTCATCGGCTTTTCCCCCCAAAAGAGACAACCACTGAGTCAGAAACGAGTGGTATCCCGCTTCTTTAATTATTTTATCTTAAAGTGATACATATGTAATATATAATATCGATATATGCTTCTTTAATATAATTAGTTTCAGTTACAATGTCAAGATATAAATTGACGGGCAAGTCAAGAAAAAAAGTCCGAGCCAGATTAAATAAATCTTTCACCTCCGGAAATACTTGAAGACCTCTTTATGCCGCCGCACCACAATATCGACTTGATGACTATCAAAGCCTCGCTCCGGTTGTGCTGGAAACCGGACCGCAAGACCCGGAAGAGGCGAGTTCTCTCACGGAACAGGGGCGGCCTGACAGGGCGGTTCATGTTTTTCATCTGTTTCTGAAGAGTGAAGGTCCCGAGAGCTATCTCGGGTATTGCTTTGGGTCGCAGCTAGAGCGGTTTTCACAGATTCTTCGTCGCGGGGTTACCGCACGTGACAGGCTTATACAAAAATGTCGATGTTTTCAAGGTGTTTGTGGACGGGGGCAACTGCACGGTCCGGCTGGGGGCATGCTACGAATATAGCTTGAAGAAGATGTATCAGGAACCTTTCTTTATGGCAGTCGCCGGTTTTCAGTCGAGGCGGTGATTTCTTGGCAGGCGCACGGTGAAGCAGCTGCCTCCGTTGAGGTTCGAGTCGATGTGAATGGATCCTCCGTGTTTTTGAACGATCCTGTTGGCTATGAAAAGCCCTAATCCCGTCCCTTCAACGCCTTTTGAGGAAAAGAACAGGGAGAAGGCTTTTTCTCTGGTTTCCTGATCCATTCCGATACCGTTGTCCGCTACCTCGTAAACCACGCTGTCGTCTTCTTCCATGAGCTTGATTTCGATCCAGTGGTCCTTTTTGTCAAGATCCTTCCGGCAGGCGTCTATGGCATTTTCCATAAGGTTTACCAGCATAGAATGGATGGCAGTGGGGTCAACCACGAAATCGTCCACTTCTTCGGCAAAATCCCTTCTAAACTCGACGCCTAACTCTCTGGCCGTGCCTTCCAGCAGGTTGCATACGTCGGTTATGATCTGCAGGGGAGAAGCCCTTTCCCATTCAGGTTCCCGCTCCTTGGAGTAATAAAGGATGTTGAAAACCATGGCCCGGATGCGGCCGACATTCCTCTTAATTATTTCCCAGCCTTTCTTGGTCCGTTCCTGGTTATCCTTTTTGAGGCCGGAGCTTACCAGGTACATTCCTCCGTCCAGACCGGTAATGAGCCCTTTTATTCCATGGGAGATAGTTCCCACCAGAAGCCCCAGAGAGGTCAACTGGGACTGGAGCCTGCGGATGTCGGTGATGTTGGTTGACATCTCCATGACGTGGGTGATTTCGTTGTGGGCGTTTCGGATAGGGGCGGTATGAACCAGCACGTACGCCTGCTCGCCGTGCTTTGAGGTCACCACCTCCTCGCTCATATGAAGTTTGCCGTCCTGGAAAGTACGGATCACGGGGCAGGGGATGCATGGTTCCGTGCGATGTTTGTATTTCTCGTAGCAGTATCCGCCCAGATGCTCGTCGAAATCCTCCTTGAAGCGCCGATTTGTCCTGACCAGCCTGAGATCCCTGTCCTGGATCGAGATGTAGCACGGCACCTCGTCAAAGAGCAGCCGGTTTTGAGCCTCGCTTTCCTTTACACGCCGTTCAAGAAACTTGAGTTCCGTTACGTCCACACATATCTCGAGGACGGCGCTTACCTCTCCCCTGTTGTTCTTTATGGGGCTGGTATAGGCAATGACCTCTATATTTTGACCGGTCTTGTCTCGTATTACATGCTCACTTCCTTGTTTCTGGCCAGTCAGGAAGGTCCTTTCCACCGGGCACTCATCACATTTGGCATCCCGCCCTTTGTAGATTTCGTAACAGTAACAGTCCTGGGGATCACCGATGTATTTGCGAAACAAGAGGTTTGCCTCGATGATCTTGAAATCCCGGTCCTGCACAGTCACATAGCAGGGCATGGCGTCGAAATATGTTTGATAATTGCTGCCGGCTGTCTGGCTACTTGGAGGTGGAAAATCAGGTGCCATTATTTACCCCTATTGAGCAGCGGGGCCGCGTCCAGCGGCAAAGCCCTTATGCCATGAAGAACCCGCGTGAGCGACTTTCTCAATCCCTTTGGCGGTGAGCAGCCTGGTGGGACAGTTCGATAATTTTCTTTACCGTCATGAGGAGAAGTTCCTCATTAATCGGTTTGTCAAGATAACCCTCGGGAGCCTGCACCGTCCGGTGATACATGAGCTGCCGGAAATCGACAACCCCGGTGATGATACAGACCGGAACACCGACTGTCTCCGGGTCGCTCCTTAGCTCGGTGAACACCTGGACGCCGCTCTTGCCCGGCATGGAGATGTCCAGGGTTATGAGATCCGGCTTCTGCGCGCGTGCCAGCTCGAGCCCCTCCTTTCCGTTGTGAGCGGCTAGGGCCTCGAAGCCGTGATCCTCCAGGAAAGTGGTAAGGAAGGTGATCACATCCGGCTCGTCGTCTATAACAAGGATCTTTTTTCCCTTGAGGAAATCCTCGATTACGGGCTCTCTGAGCCTGGGAAGCTCCACTGGCAACACAATGGCATCGGCGATGAATTCGCAGACATTCTTAACCGGAATATTAATCTTGTAATGCCTGATGAGGTCGGTCAGGCCGTCGATGCAATTGTGGCAGCCCGTTGCAACAACCTTGGCGCCGGTCGCCATGATCTGATCTGCCTTTATCTTCGCCACTTCGAGCCGCCGTTGGGCATACTCTGCCATGGAGAGGGCCCCTCCGCCGCCAGTGCAGCAATAGTTATCGGCCCGGTTCGGATACATCTCCCGGAAGTCCATGCAAGACCTTTTCAGAAGAAACCTGGGCTCCTCGGTAGGGCCGCCGCTTCGGGCCAGGTTGCAAGGATCATGGTAGGTAACCGGATCGGGATTCTTCGAGGGGTCCAGCACTATGCGGCCGGCGTTGACATAATCGACCATGGTTTCCAGGAAACTCTCGATGGGGAACGGCAGATCCATCCCTGCCCAGTTGGGGGCTTCCCACTTGGTGGCCCGAAATCCGTGGCCGCACTCGGAGAGGACCATCTTATTGACACCCAGCTTGATCGCCTGATCGTAGGCCAGTTTCCCTATATGGGCACCCAGGTCGTCAAGGCCCGAAAAGAGCCCGAAGCTGGTATTGTCCCAGCCCACGGAGGGCATGGTCCAGTTCTCCTTGGCCACATAAAATATCTTTGCCGCCGCCAGAAGGGACAGGGGGGCGTACTTGACCTCCCGGGGGTTGACCACGTAGACAACATTCGCGCCTTTCTTGTCGATGGGTATTTCGGCCTTGGGGTCGTCGACTTCGGCCTGCAGTTCCTCCTGGAGCCACTCGATGGTCTCCAGGTACTCCTCCTGCGATACCCCCATCTGGTTTCCCGTCTCCCACTGATCCTTGTTGACGGCGAGGACTCCTTCCGGAGCGATTCCCTCCCGCGTGAGGAGCCCCCGGGCAAAACGCATGATGAGGGCCTTATCCACGCCGAAAGGGCAGTTGAACGTGCACCGGCGGCACATGGTGCAGGAGCCGAAGACGATGTCCTTGAGCTTTTCGAGGTCTTCGTCGGTTTCCAGCGTCCCTCCCCCCACCCACCGGGGAAAGATCCTGCCCAGGAAGTCTATGTGGTACTTGTAAAGCTTGCGCACCTGATCCGCCTTGTAGGCCGGGGTCATTTTGGGATCACCGGTGGCCAGGTAGTAGTGGCAGGAATCGCTGCACATGCCGCAGTGGACGCAGACGCCCAGGGACAGATATGCCTGGCGGTTGTACTTTTCTTTAAAGTTCCTCACGATCCGGGCGGCTTTCTCGGACTTGACGACTTCGTTCATCTTTCACTCCTATCTCAATATCGTTACCCTGATGGTTCTAAGCGGAAGGGACAGTCGGGACAGCCTTCTTCGGGTAAACTCCGCGGTGTCCGAAATGCTTACCCTGGTAGTACCGGATGAAGGGCCAGAAGATATAGTGGGATATCTTGCTGAACGGCACATAGATAAGGAAAAAGGTGGTCATGCCGAAAAAGCCGATGAGGGCCGGCTCGCTCGTCTGGGGCGCCGCAAAAAACGCGGTAATCAGCCATAGGTTAAGGACGCCGATGGAGAAGTAGTCGTCGGGTGTGCTTATGACCCTCATCTCGGGACGTATCACCCTTCGGACGAAGCGGCTGATGCCGCACACCAGGGCAAGGAGTACGCTCCCCTGGATGAACAGGACCGCTCCTTTTCCCGCGATGAGCCCGGGTAAATACGGCATGATAAAAGTGGTCGAAATGATCACCGCTGCCCCAAGGTGGTATATGGCGAACTCGAAGTAGCGCCACCAGTGCTTTTTCGTGCTCTCCATCTCCCAGGGCATAGCCAGAGTCATATAGGCGTAACTTATGGCCTGTTTTTCATTCCCCCGTGAAGGGGTCCTCTCAAATGCAGCGGGCCGTTTGAGGATCGACTTTATTTTGATGACATACATTGTCGCCATAAAGAGAAGGGCCGCTATCTGGATCTGGTCCATAAGGATCTTGGTAAACCGGCTGACCTGGTGGGTAAGAAGAACGCTCTCTGTCATATCAATCTCCTTCGTGCCAAGATTGTGATCTCTTTATCTTTTTTCATTCTTTAACCCTCCCCGGAAATGACCTCCTAGGTATCGAGTTCCGTTAACCTGGCAGATATGCCCGAGAGTCTTGAGGCATCCATGAGGTCGGAGAGGGAATATTCGTTCAAAACCTCGACAATCCGTTTATTTATAATGGTCCAAATCGGACGACATTCGCAGTAATGGCTCATAAGGCAAATTTCTGGATCTGTGGCGCAATCTGTGATTGAGATGGGCCCTATCGCTGCTTGTATGACCGCATGCAACCGTATACACTCAGGTGGCTTTGCCAGACAGTAGCCCCCCTTCTTCCCCGGTATTCCTTTGATAAGAGAATTATTCTTCAGCGCTATGGCGAGTTGCTCTAAGTACCCTCTTGATATGCAGGTGCGTTTCGCCACGTCCGCAAGGCGGACAGGTTTGCCCTCTTTAGAGTTGCGGGCCAAGTCCAACAATAATCTTATAGCGTAACGCCCTCTTGTTGAAATTCTCATGGTTCTCCACAGAACTACGATTAAAATTATGAATATTATAAGTTTAATATGGATATAACGCAAGGAGTTTTTCAAGCTCCTGTGAAGATTCATGAAGAGTTATTATGCAGTTCAGGCGTCTGTGCCTGACCCCTTATTATGCGTTTTTGCGGTCAATCTTTTATGATTACAAAAAAACGTAATTGCCCATAAAATTCTTCTTGACAGTGGGTTTATAGTATATTAAAAGGTAACTAATATGATTGCCATTATTTCATTTATATCAATTATTCATCTATGACTTCATCATGTGTAATATTTTTCAACCATTGTTTTTGTGACAAAAAAGTTTTGGCACTGCTTGGAGGTGTCTATTATTTCAAGTCAAGGAGGTTTTGATGCTTGCGACAAATTTTATCGGAAAAGTTCTCCCGTATCTGACTGCCATCGTTTTCATAGCGGGTATGACATATCGCATTAACAGGTGGAACAGGGCCAAAGCGGCTAAAATGACCCTCTTTCCGGGGTCCGTGACTTCGGCTGAGAAGTGGAAACGGATCATAAAAGAAGTGCTTATCTTTGAAGGACTTTTCCAGGGAAACAAACCATTATGGGTGGGCACCTGGGTCTTTCATGCAGCCTTGGCCTTAATAATTGTGGGTCATTCCCGGGTGGTTGCCGATTTTCCCTTAATCTGGAATGCGCTGGGTATGGACAGGGGTGACGTGGATACCATGTCAACGGTTATGGGTGGAAGCGCTGGTGTGATCATTTTGGGAATGGGTCTTTATCTCCTTTTTCGAAGATTTGCCGTGCAGCGTGTCAGGGAGATCTCAGACGCTGAGGATTATTTTGTCATATTATTGATCCTGGCCATTATTATTACCGGCGACATAATGCGTTTTGGCAATCATTTTGATCTGAAAGAGTCGCGGGAGTATTTTGCGGCGCTGTTCAGCTTTCGAGCGGCTCATATCCCCTCTAATGCATACTTTCTGCTTCACTTTTTACTGGGGCAGTTACTCATTATGTATATCCCTTTCAGCAAATTTCTGCACATACCGGGAATTTTTTATAGTAAGTCTTTGATTTATCAAGAATAAAAAATTTTAGCTGAATTAATATGTGTAAAAGACAACCAGTTCGGACATGCCCGACACAGGAGAGAATAATGAGTGAAGAAAAATATCAGATCAATCAGGCGGAGCTTGACAGGGCGGTTAAAGCCGTCAAGGCCATCAAGGACGGACCCAGGGTTCTGCAGCTTTATATGGACATTTGTGCAAAGTGCGGCACCTGCGCCGAGCAGTGCCATGTCTCCCATGGCAATCCCATTCGCCGCACCAATCCGGCTTTTCGCTCTGACCGCGTCCGTAAACTTTACAATGCAGATCGATCTATTTTCGGCAAGGTGTTCTCGGTGCTGGGTGGCAACAATGGCCCGGTTCTTGACAAAGACACCCTGGAAGAATGGGTGCGGGATTTTTATGAGTGTTCGGGGTGCCGCCGCTGCGCCAAGTTCTGTCCCTTTGGCATCGATAATTCAGTGATAACCCGCAAGGGACGGGCAATCTTACATGTCCTGGGTATGTCCCCCTCCAAGATGGCGGAAACTCAAGAGATTTCTGACAAATTCGGCAATGACGAAGGGCAGTCATATAAAGCGTTTCTTGAGGCTGTACGCTTTCTTGAGGAAGAACTCCTTGAGGAGCACGGCATCCCCATAAAAATTCCGGTGGATCAACAGGCTGATGTTTTATTTGTGCCGGCTTCGGCCGACCTGATCTCCTTTCCGGAGACGCAGATGGGATGCGCCACCTTTTTCCACGCGGCGGGTATTCAATGGACGATGAGTTCCGAAGCCTTTGACGGGGCAAACTTCGGCCTGTTCACCGGCGACGACGAGCATATGAAGCGGAAAAACAAACTCCTGCATGTCGCATGTATAAAGTTGAAAGTGAAAAAGCTGATTATTGGAGAATGCGGGCATGCTTACCGTATCGCCAAGTATATCGGCGGCGCCAATTACTGGGGCAAGGATATTCCCTACGAAATAACGAATATTTTTACCGTAGCTGCAGAAGCCCTGCGAAGGGGCGCCTTAAAGCTGGATTCCAGTCGAAATCCCATGCCCGTCTCCTATCACGACCCCTGTAACTTTGCTCGCAGCGCCGGTATTACCGAAGAGCCCCGGGAAATTTTGCGTGCTTGTGTACAGGATTATCGGGAGATGACACCCAATCGCGATCTTAACTGGTGCTGTGGCGGCGGCGGCGGTCTGGCAGTGCTGGATGGATTTGAACGCGTAAAGAAAAACGAGGTGACTTTTCTCGAATATCGCATGAACGTGGCCGGAAAGAAAAAACTTGAGCAAATCCTGGCAACAGAGGCCGAATACATTGCCGCCCCATGCGCGAACTGCAAACGCCAGCTCATGCAGCTCATGGAATACCATAAGCTGGACGTACAGGTGGGAGGGGTATTTGACCTTTTTGACAAGGCGGTAATCCTGCAAAAATAGCCAAATAGAAAATCTCTGGCAGAAGCGGGACTTTTTTGATGGTCTTATACTTTAAAAGAAAGAGGGGCAGCCATGAAGAAAAAAGCGGTAGTCATCGACGATGATAATGACATGACAATCTATCTGTCATCTATTCTGGAAGACCACGATTTTTCCGTTCGCACCGCCACCAGTGCTGACGAGGCCGAGCGGATCATCCTGGATGATCCGCCACACCTGATCTGTCTGGATCTGGTAATGCCCGGCCGCACGGGCATCCAGCTTTTTACCAGGCTGCGAGGCAATGAAAAAACCAAGCATATACCTTGTATTATGGTCACCGGGATCAATGAGCAGTTGAATATCGACTGGAAGGAGATTGTTAAAAGGTTGAAGGCCAGGGTCCCCGATGGATTTATTGAAAAGCCCGCGGAACCTGAGCAATTTATGCAATTGGTAAATAAGGTGATGAATAAAAACCGATCAGATGGTGTCCAGATGGCTTAACACAGTATAATAATTAAGGAGTAGCAATGTCAGAGCACTCCTTCAGATTCAGCGGGAATCCCCCTCTGCCTTTTTACAGCAAGCTTCTTCTTCGCCATAAGTTACTTCTTGGCACCTTGGTGCATCTGATCATCTTCGGGCTCCTGGGTGCGGGCTTTTTTTACTGGCTTCTCAAGACCCAGCTTACCCGCGATTACGTGAGCAATTTCCGCGTGGTTGCCGAATCCCTGTCATACCGCACCGGCTCATTGATCCAGGCCGGCGACAGCCATTCTTTAAGCCAGCTATTACAGCACGAGAGAGACCTGGACCATCGTATCGTTTATCTGATTGCCACTGGCCCCGGGGGGCAGGTGCTGGCCCACACCTTCAGAGGGCGGGTGCCTCCATCACTGGATATAGCCGTTAATCCTGAGGCCGAAGGTTTTGGTACCGGGTTCAACAAGGTTACATATCTGGGCCGGACCCTTCTAGAAGTGGGCTACCCAGTGAATGTGGATGGCCGGATAGTGGGGGTGTTGCGGGTGGGAGTATCCACCAGTGCCATAGCCATGTTCTGGCAGCGCATTACCCTTTTTTTCCTATTAATGCTGGCCGCGTTTATAGGCGCGATGCTCCTTTTTTCCTGGGGCTTTTTCCGCTACATAACCAGGCCGATACTTACATTGACCAGGGTGGCCGACTCTATCAGTGTGGGCAATCTGGACGTGGAGATCGACTTCGGTTTTCATGTCAATTGCTGGGAGCTCAAGCAGTGCAGCCATACCGATTGCGGTGCCTACATGAATTCCTCTGTGCAGTGCTGGTTCGTGGATGGCACGCCTTGCGAAGGCTATGACCCGCGTTTTCCGCAAAAGCTGGCCGGGTGCCGCCGCTGCGAGGTCTATCAGGCCCACCGGGGTGATGAACTGGTGCAGCTTGCCGATTCCTTCAAGCACATGGTCCATGTGTTAAAGATCTCTCGACGTGATCTGGAGAAATCCAACAGCTTGCAAAAGAACCTTATCAATAATTCCTTTGACGGAATCATCGCCGGCGATGAAACGGGCACGGTGCGAATTTTCAACCGCATGGCCCAGGTGCTCACCGGGTATTCGGAAGAAGAAGTTATTGGCACGTTCACCCTGTCCGACTTTTTTGACCAGGATCTGTCGCACCGGATCGACCACCCCTTGCACAGAGGCAAGGATGGAGTGTTGAGCGGATTTCTCCCTACCGAGAACTTCATCAAGATAAAGGATGCGGAGCCGGTGGCCGTTCGCCTCTCCGGCATCACTCTCATGGAAGAGGGGCGACGGGTGGGCAGAGTCCTCTTTTTTCAGGACTTGAGGGAGATAAAAAAATTGCGCCGTGAGCTGATCCAGTCCGAGCGTCTGGCAGCCACGGGGCAAACTGTAGCCAGTGTAAGTCACTCCATTAAAAATATTCTTGTGGGCTTTAAGGGAGGAGTCTACGTCTATAAACGAGGCAGGCGGCTTAAGGATGACAAGCTTGAGAGGGATGGCTGGAGGATGATCGAAAAAAATATCCAGATCATCTCTGAATTGGTTGTGGATCTGCTGAACTACGCCAAAGATCGTCAGCCGATACTCCAGGAGTGCGATCCGCGCGAGGTTCTGCACGATGTCCTGGATACGATGATGAACAAGGCGCATCAGAACGGCGTCGAACTGGAGGGGAAGGTGGTGGGGGACATTGGCCGAACATTCTTCGATCCCCATGCCATTCACCAGTGTCTGGTCAACCTGGTCTCCAACGCCATTGATGCAGTGCCGCCCGACCGCACCGGCCATGTGGCGGTATCTGCTTGTTCCGGAGGGAACGGCGGGATAGAATTTACCGTTACGGATAACGGCACAGGGATGAGTCCCGAAATTCAGGATAAGATCCTCAGAGGGATGTTCAGCACCAAGGGCTCCAAAGGCACCGGTCTCGGGCTTATGGTGGTACAGAAGATCGTCTCGGAGCACAAGGGCAGGCTCAAGATCACCTCCGAGGCGGGACGAGGAGCAACTTTTCGCATCATACTGCCCGGTTGCCAGGAAAATGGCCGTTAATCCCAATTTCCTCCGGCTGCCTGCACAGATATACCCTTTTTAATCATGTCGGCCAGGGTTATGGATTCCAGGTGCCTTTTGATGGCCTCGCTGAGCCCCAGCCATGTCTGGTGGGCGATACACTCGGGACTGCGGTAGCATAATGTCCGGTCGCTGACGCAATCTACGATGGACATTTCACCCTCAACGGGGTAAAGAATATTGGCCAGCGTGATTTTCGAAGGGTGCTGAGCCAGGAGAAAGCCCCCTTTCTTCCCCTTAACCACCCGCACGAGACCAGCACGCTTCAGGATTCCCATCAACTGCTGCAAATATTTCTTGGATATATCCTGGTTTTGGGCGATGGAACTCAGGGGCAGCGGAGCCTTGCCATGATGTAAGGCCAGTTCTATCAGGGCGCGGGTTGCATATCTTCCACGGCATGAAATTTGCATTTTGTTATTGTTTCACTCCTTCTCGGGGCAAGAACGCCCTTTCTTCAATAAAGCGGTAAACGGCGCTCATATGTATCAACCAGCCAAGGTATCCCTTGGCGTTCACTTCCCGGGCTACCGTAATGGGGGCATAGCAGACCAACAAAATTTCGGGACAATCGGTTTCCACCAGGGCGCCGTCGTCAGAGATCACGGGAGAGGCCACAACGGATCTTGCATCACACAGCACCGGGTAGCCTTCCAGGTGAAGCCGACCGCATGGACCGTTCCAGACATCTTTCGCCATGCCCGTGCGAAAGGTGAGGGGCAACGTTAGCCTGGTATAGGCCATAACGCTCCACGGCGCCAGGGATGTAAGGGACAGGATGTCCCGGAAAACCTGGGCGGGCCGATCAAGGGAGATGCTGCCTCCCTCCAGGACCCTCCGGGCCAGTTCCTCAAAAGAAGAGATAAAAGGACATGTGTATCCAATCAGTGAGCGAGCAGCCTGAACCGCGGTGCTGGCCGCAATGGACTCAATGGTATGCTTGCGTCGGAATCGTTCCACGTTCCCCTCAGCGGCAAGGGCAAGGACCGGAGGTGCGTAGTCGTGTGCAAGGCGTAAAAGGGCAGCGTTGAGTCTCCAGCAGGCCAACTCATTAACACAGACGATTTTACCACTGTTCATGGTCTTGTGCGGGCTGAATGCGGGCGCATCCGGAAACACCTTTCCAGTATGGCTATTAAATCCATCAGGATAATCATACTAACTATTTTCTCTATTTTAGAACGATTTAGCAACAGTTTTTTCACCCCATTGATCTGTTGCTTTGTCATTGGGAAAAGGAGCACCATGGCGCAAGGACATTCTTCTTTATGCTGTACTGATCCTCAAGGGTTTCTCCGCATTAACTCCCAGTTCTGCTGAGAGCCGATGTTGGGGTCGAAGTTAGGGTCATCAGAGAGGACATATTCTCCCAGGTTATTGGTCCATGCGTGCGTGTAACCGCCGGGAAGCTCCACGGTGCCGCTATTCGGGTCGGTGTATGCATCCACGCCCCTGATCGCCCGGCTGAAATTGGTGGATATCCGGTCGTACACCGCCTGCCTTTGCTGGTAGGAATCCATGATCATGTCGCTGATCTCGTTGCTGGTCTGGCTGATGATCCGGCTGACCTGGCCGATGTTCTGTATCTGCTGGATCTGTGCCCTGATCAAATACTCGGTCAATTGGGTGTACTTATTGAACCACTGGGGGTGTATCTTGAAAGAATTGAGCATGGTCTGGAATGTCTTTGCATGGGCGTCCAGTTTCCCTTTTTCCGCCTTGAAGGAAAACAGATAGTCCGCCATCCAGTTCACGTTTATTATCCGGCCCATCATGGATGGGATTGAGAAGGCGTTCGCCTCTATGACGGCAAACATCTCTTCCTCGATCCGGCGGGTGTTCTTCCTGTATTCTATTCTTACCTTTCCCGCGTCCGATTGTGAAGTTCCTTCGGGTGCAGCCTGGCGGCCTGCCCTCAGTTGCCGGGCAAGGTCCGGCAGCGGCTTCACCTTATGCACGCGCAGGTCCATCTCGTTGCCCCGGAATCGAGGGATGAGGATGCCGGTGAAGAGATCGTTCAGGCTTTCGGCCGGGGGCCGAACCTCTGCGCCGAAATAGCGAGAGCCGATGGGAAAATTGGACAGGATCATGGGGTTGTTGGTCCAGAAAAACATCTGGCTGGGCAACAGCTCCAGTTCTTCCGTCCCTACCGGACTTGTAACCCGGAAAGCTCCCACCGCGGGCATGGCAGGATTGTCCATTCTCCACTGGATCCCCCCTTGAAACCTCCAGTCTGCGGGGATAAGCATGGAAAATGCCTCCATGCCGATCCCCTGTTGGTCGATATACCTGAAAGTCTTGAACTTGACAGCGCCTTGATGCTCTCCAACGGCATCTGCACGGTGTATAACCACAAACCCCAAGAGCATGAAACAAACCCAAAAAACAAAAGCCTTCCCTTTCATGTCAGCCTCCTAATGTGCGAAAGACGAAACAAGATGATGTCTTGACTCAAGTGTCTCAAACAAAAAAATATTTTTTTATTCATGGGATTCATGGTAAAGAAGATCATTATCTTTTAAGGCCATGACTTTTTTCACGAAATTGATTTTGGCTTTTTCTTTTTTATCAATATCTTTAATGTCTTTCAAAAGCTCATCGAAAGCCTGCTGAAGTGTTTCCTTATCTGCTTTGCCCTCGATCATTCTTACAGGAGAAGTTGCGTGACCAAATGTGATTTCATACGATAGCTCAGAAAGAAAGGGAGGTATTAATGTGTATGCCAACATGAGTGGCTGAGTCAAGGCGCCTGGTGCAAGCTTAAAAGAATCTTTTGACACTAGGTTCTTGAATGCTCCTTTAGGGTATTGTTCTATCCAGTTATGTTGATCTGACAGTGTAATGCAAACATTTGATGGTCCTTCGGGCTTGGATGCTGCTACCTTGGCACTGACGTAAAGATCTTTGGCGAATCCTGGCCCATGACTTCTAAGTGTGAACCTGATCGTGAATTTCACAGAATTGGCCTTACGATCAATTGTAAAATTTGCCTCTGTCCATTCGTGAAAAACAAAGGGCTGAGGATGACGACCAAACATACCAGCCAGGACTGCGTGAGGAGTTGGAACAAAATTAGAACCAGCTCGAATGTAATACTTCATTGATTTAATACACTGGTGAGGCTTTAGATAGCTCTTGGGAACATAAGTAACCACAAAGCCAGTTTCAATATCAGAAGATTCTATTTCTAAATTCTGGACTAATGGGTGAGGTGGCACTGTACAGCCTGAGATTGCGCCTTCAAGCCAGCTTTTGAATCGCTTTGGGTTATGTAAACGTACTTTAGCGCGGGCAATATCGCCCTCATCAGGCTTTCTGCTGCAATCTACTCCCCACACAATTATTCCACCCTCAGAATTTCCAAATCCCGATATAGCCTTGGCCAAGTTTGATCTATCTTTGTCATGCAGCTTTATCCCGCTACCGTTGTCAGATGAACGCTTAAAATCTAGAAAAAGCTCTTCAGATTGACGATCTAGAATCATTTCGTCAATAGCTTTTTCTCTATTTTGTTTAAGACGGTTAAAAAGGTCTTCCGCTCTTCCCATAAGATGCATTCTCCTTGAAACAATATTGCTATCAACACTACCAGCAGTCCGTCAAATCTCTAAAGAGGGGTTTGTCGATGACTTTGACTTATCTGTGATAAACCTATGTTTTACTAATATTATGATCTCACAGCTATTAATTAAAGTCAATGTGCGCTCGGAGCCACTGAGGCGAGATCCGTATAGTCGCAATTTTTTAAGAAAAATTTTTCATTACATAAAACGGTTGCTAAAAATCACTCATTGTGTTTTACTTGGTTTGAAATGTGACTCATTCTGCTTGGATCTTGGATACAGTTCTCAATGTTCCGGCAACTGAGGGACAATAACATATAAAACCTGATCAATCGCATACGGAGGAAAGGAATGAACCGACACGAACGAGTGCAGGCGGCCCTTGAGGGGAAGTCGCTGGACCGCGTGCCGGTGAGCGCCTGGGGGCACTTTTACCACATGGAGCAGACGGCGGAAGGGCTGGCGGAGGCCATGCTTTCTTTCCAGGATAAATACGACTGGGATTTTATGAAAATCAACCCCCGCGCCAGTTACCACGCCGAGGATTGGGGATATACTTACAATCAGTCGGGAAGACCGGGTGACAAGCCCGTGTGCACAGGCTATCCCGTGCGTGAGACGGAGGACTGGAAGAAGCTGGAGCCTCTGCCTGCGGATCAGGGGGTGCTGGGGGAACATCTGCGCGCGGTGGAGCTGATCCGCAAGGGGCTTCGGGGCCGGGTGCCCTTTATCATGACTGTTTTTTCCCCCTTGATGGTGGCCGGCTACCTTGCCAATCTTGACACCGAGGCAATCAAACGGCACATTCGGGAGGACCCAAGGGCCGTGAGCCAGGGATTGGCCGCCATTGCCGAGACGTTTGCCGATTTTGTCCGCAGGCTGGCATCGGCGGGCGCGGACGGAATCTACTTCGCCACCACATGGGCCAACGACGGAATGTTGTCAACCAGGGAGTACCGGGAACTGGCCCGGCCCCACGACATGCTGGTGCTGGAGGCGACCCGTAACCTTCAGTTTAACATCCTTCACCTGTGCAGAGACCGCATACACATGGACGCCATGGCGGATTACCCGGTTCACGCCGTCCACTGGGACATGCACGCAGGGGGAAATCCAAACATGACCGAGGGCAAGACCATTGTGCCCACGGCCGTTGCCGGAGGGGTGGACCTCCGGGTGCTGGCCGAAGGGAGCGCCGGGGAAGTCAAAGCCCAGGTCCGTCGGGCACTGATCCAGACCGGGGCGCGGCGCTTTTTACTGGGGCCCAGTTGCTCGGTGGCTATTGCCGCTGCCCCCGAGGCAAATTTGAGAGCCATGCGAAACGCAGCGGAAGAAGGAATGGGGTGAAGGGAATTTCCGCTGAGATCGCAGGGATCACAGAGAAATAAAGCAAATGACTGGTTGCATGTATATTTTCTCTGTGTGCTCTGCGGTGAACTATTTAAAAGGCTGATCGCCCTCCGGCTGGAAAATCGTGTCAGGGTGGAGGGCGGGTATGAGCGCGAACTGTAATTAGAAACCCGCCAACGCGCCTCCATCTCTCCGAAGATCAACACTCCCCGTGCGACTTTCTCCCTTGTGGTCCACCTGGATACCGAGGATCGGTCCCGGAAGCTCCTGGTCCTGCTGAACCAGTTTAAGCGCGTGACCCATCTTCTGAAGCCCTTTGCGGACCATGGGAGGAAGGGTCTGCTCCGCCATAACGCAGCCGCTCTCTTTGTAAAATATCCGGGGTGATCCAAGGGCCTGCGTAAGCGACTGACCATGTTCGATGATATCAACCAGCAGGTGAACCAAGGGGGCTATGGCGGATATACCCCCGGTCGCCCCTATTACAAGGAACGGTTGGCGTTTTCTCAAGACCAGTATGGATCCCGTGAGAACACGAGCCCTTTTTCCGGGCTCAAGAGAGTGGGGTCGGCCCCGCCGGTGGTCGAAAAACACCATGCCGTTATTCATCACAAGGCCCCATTTCGGGATGGTGACACCGGAACCGAACAACCCCGCACCCTGGGTCTGGGAGAACACGGCCATGTTTCCATCCGCATCCACTGCGGCGATATGGGCGGACGCGTCGGGGTGGAGGGCCAGGGGGGTCCGATATGAAGGACTCTGGACAACAGCGCGGTGCGGATCAATCATTGCCCGAAGTTTAGCGGCAAGACTCTTTGCAACCATCAGCTCAAAAGGATGTATGTTTTTTCCGACATAACCCATTGTCCTGCGATGTTCCGCCCAGGCGAGCTTCATTGCCTCCACCATCCAGTGAACAGATTCAACGGAGCGGGACGGAAGCGGTCTCATGTTGAGGCCTTCGAGGATATTGAGGGTGAGGAAGAGTAAAGGGCTGCCTGAGGTGGAGGCCGGGCCGCCGAAGATCAAGGCATCGCGGTAATCACCTCGGAATGCGGGATATACCCGTACCCTGTATCGAGCAAGGTCCTCCAGGGTCATCAGGCCGCCCAGGGAGCGCAAATGCTCCACGATGTCGCGGGCGACATCTCCCCGATAAAACGCATCAGGACCTTCCTCTGTCAGCTTTTGAAGCAGTATCCCTTGATCAGCCTGAGTCAGCTTGGCGCCTGGACGCAGTGGTCGGTTTTTTTTGAGAAAACAGTGGGCCGTTGCGGGAAATCGGGCTATGTGAGGCTGGTGCGTGGCTCGGGACAGAGTTGCATGTACGCGAAATCCACCCGATGCCAGTTCCATGGCCGGGCCAACCGCCTTTTTCAGGGACAGGGTCCCGAATTGCTCAAGAGCCCTGGCAAGGCCGGCCATAACAGCGGGCACTGTGACAGCCCTCGCTCCGATCAGGTGACTGCAGTCATTTGGCTCACCCGATGGCAGAAGCTTGAATGTTCCCTGCTTTGCCGCCAGCGGGGCCACCGGTGGAAAATCCACAGCGTAAGCCCTGCTTTCCTTTTCCAGCCATACAAGCAGAAGACCGCCAGCGCCGGCTAGGCTGAAGCAGTGTGCATGAACCACGCCGGCAGTAAAAGCAGCAGCGACCACCGCGTCAACGGCATTGGCCCCTGCACAAAGAACTTGTGCTCCAACCCGGGAAATGTGGGGGTTGTCGGAGCAGATCATGGCCTGCGGGGCAGCGAGAAAACCTTCTTCGGATAACACAATAGTTTTTGCTTCAGCCATGAAAACGATAAGAACCGATAAGAACGTCGTTCGTCTGTTTTATTGCAAAAGCATAGTTGTTTTTCAGGGATATCCCAGGGATATCCAGCGTACGGTTCAGAATAACGAAATCACATAAAAACTCCTTTTGTCAAGCCATTTTCTTCCCGGAATGTGTTATAGATCAAACAAGTGGAAAACAGTCAAGCTTTATTATTTTCTTTGCATTTACTGTATAGACAAAAGTCAACTTAACTTTTTTCACCCTCTCCACTGAATAATCATTCAGTCCTTGAATTTCTATTTATCCACAGCCTCCCGAATGAGGGTGTCAATTTAGGTGCGAATCTTGAGCATTTCAGAATCCGGATGAATATGGTATAAAACATTTGATCAGCATCTTTGTCGTGTATTGTTGCATGACCTGTGTTCTTTATGATAAAGGAAGTCACGGAATTAAGGCGCCTTGGCCTCTGCATCGCCTGCAAGGTTCTGCGAGGCTTTATTACCTCGTTTCGCTGTAACCGGCAGATAACCGAAGCGAGGGGCTGGCTGAGTCCGTGGGCGCGTTGAACCACCCAATCGCTGTGAAGAGCAGTCTGAAATGTCACAAGAAGGGAGGAAATTTTATTTTGAAACAGGAAGAGGTGGTCATTGTTCAGGGAAATGAGGCCTGCGTGCGTGGGGCGATTAAAGCTGGATGCCGCTTTTTTGCAGGATACCCCATCACCCCGGCCTCTGAGATCGCAGAGGTGATGTCAGTCGAACTTCCCAAACATCAGGGCATATTCATCCAGATGGAGGATGAGATTGCCTCCATAAACACGGTTATAGGGGCGGCCTGGGGTGGCTTTAAAGCCTGTACCGCCACTTCCGGACCGGGATTCTCCCTCATGCAGGAAGGGATCGGATATGCTGCCATCACCGAGACGCCCTGTGTCATATTCAACGTGCAGAGAGGAGGGCCGGCGACGGGTCAACCCACCCTTTCCGCACAGCAGGACGTGATGCAGGCAAAATATGGATCCCATGGCGACTATGAGATTATCGCCTTCTGTCCCTCATCGGTTCAAGAGGCCTTTGATCTGACAGTGAAAGCCTTCAACTTCTCCGAGCGATACCGGGTTCCCACCATCGTTCTCTCCGACGAGATCGTCGGCCACACCAGGGAAAAACTCCGCATTCCTTCAACAGTCAGGGTTCTGGCCCGTCGAAAGCCGAAGGCGCCTCCCAACGGATATAAGCCATATAGAGCTTTGAAATCCGGGCTTCTGGATGGAATGCCGTCGTTCGGCCAGGGATTCAAAGTGTTAATCGACGGACAGCTTCACGATGAGCGGGGGATCAGGGCGGGACACGACCCGGTAATAAGCGGAAAGCTTGTGAAGAGGCTCTGTGAAAAGATCACCGACCATGCCTCAGAGTTGGTGGATCTTGATGCATACTTTACCCATGATGCGCACACGATAGTGATTGCCTATGGCAGCGTGGCCAGGTCGGCATTTCACGCCGTAAAACTGGGTAGGGGAAAAGGGTTGAAGGTCGGCTTCCTCAAGTTGAAAATTTTATGGCCTTTTCCGGACGAAGAGATCAAAAAAACCATCCGAAAGGCGAAGAAAATCCTTGTGCCGGAAATGAACATCGGCAAGATGTGCCGCGAGGTGGAGCGGGTCAGCAGAGGAAATCAGGAGGTCATATCCCTGCCCAAGGTCGGTGGCGCCATGCACACCCCGCAAGAAATCTTAGAGTGTATAAAGGGGTAGGAAACTGCCCTTTATCTTTATAAGGAGAAAGGTTAAAGGGGAAAGGAAAAAGGGTAAAGAATAGAGGGTATGAAAAAATTTCTTTTTCCTTTAATTTTAAAATGCTGATTGCTAATTTTGCATTTTGCAGTGAGGTTTGCGATGAATCCTCTAGCTGAAAGATATCTGAGAAAAGACGCCCTTCCTTTCATCTTCTGTCCCGGGTGCGGGCACGGCACCGTGGTCAATGCCTTTTTAAGAGCCGTTGATGAATTGGGGGTCATAGAGGAGCTTTCCCTTCTGGGTGGTATCGGGTGTGCGAGCTGGTCCCCGGTATACATCGATACGGATGTCCTGCATACGCTCCACGGCCGGGCCATTCCGGTGGCCACGGGCCTGAAGCTCTCCAACCCCGGTCGCAAGGTGGTGGTGTTCACGGGGGATGGTGATTGCGTGGGAATCGGCGGGAACCATTTCTTGCATGCGGCAAGAAGAAACATCGACATCACAGTCATCATGCTGGACAATCAGGTGTACGGTATGACCGGCGGCCAGGTGGCTCCCACAACACAACTGGATGCAAGGACTCAGACATCGCCGTACGGAAATCCGGAGCCGCCCATCGATGCGTGTTCCGTGGCCGTGAGCTGCGGAGCGACCTATGTGGCGCGCTGGACCAGTGCTCACCCTAGGGAGCTGGTCAGGGCGATCAAGGAAGCGATCATGCACAAGGGCTTTTCATTCATCGATGCGGTCTCCCAATGCCCCACGCAAGCCGGACGCTACATGCACGGCACCGGTGATCCCGTGAAGCTGTTACGGATGACCAAAAATAGTTCGGTCACCCTGGCAAAAGCTCGGAAGATGTCTCCTGAGGAGTTGAAGGGGAAAATCCTGGTGGGTAAAATCCACGAAGACAACGATCAGCCTGAGCTGTCCGACAGGATCTATGCGTTGATGGAGAAGGGGAAAAGACGTTGAAACGGATAATGATTGATGAAATATATTGCAAAGGATGCAACATCTGCATTGACCAATGCCCGAAAAAGGTTTTTGAAAATTCCTCGAAAAGGAATCCAAAGGGCTATCTGGTACCGGAGGTCTCCCATGCTGAAAATTGCATCGGATGTCTGCTGTGCGAAATGATCTGCCCGGATATGGCCATCACTGTGGAGGATTTTGACGATGAGAAAAGAAGTTAAATTTGCGGGCTTTGGAGGACAGGGTGTGGTGAAGTCTGCGATCATCCTCAGCCTTGCCTCTGGTTTTTACGAGGACAAGGAGGTTGCTCAGACACAGAGCTACGGCCCGGAAGCACGAGGAGGCGCCTGCCGCTCCGAGGTCGTCATCAGCGATGAACAGATCGATTACATCAAACCCCTGCACGTGGATTCTTTTGTGGTGATGTCCCAACCGGCCATGGATCAATACATTAAGGAAATCGACCCGGAAGAAACGGTTGTCATCGCGGATACCACCCTCGTCCGCGACATACCGAAAAAGCTCAAGAGGGTCTATCCCCTAGAGGCCACGCGCATTGCGGAGCAGGAGTTTGGTGGCCCGATTTTCGCCAACATCATCATGCTTGGCGCCCTTTCCTCCATAACCGGCATGGTGGCGCTGGAAGCTCTGGAGGAATCGCTGAAGGGAAATGTTCCCCCCAAAACCCTGGACAATAACCTTTCCGCCCTGAAGAAGGGATATGAGATCGGGCTCAAGCTGATGGGGAAGGCTTAGTAGTGCACCCTTTCTCCAGCCTTGCCCGGAGCATCCGGGCGATCATCAATACCGATCAATTTACTATTCTCTGAAGATTTCCTTATTTTCAATTACGCTTGAAGAAATATTCTGACGTGGATGGAAGCGCATCCTAAAGAACGCCCTGAAGAAAATGCTTGACTCTTATTATACCATATGCAAATTTACCCTTAAGACAAACTGTGCTTATCCCTGACATTGGAAAGCTTCGATGTTTTCGATAACAATAGCTGCCCTCACTTTTTGAAAAACAGGAAGTGAAGTGAGGTTTATTTTTTTGATTATATGGCCAAAAAGAGTTACACTTTTTGCTGGGGGAGATAATTGCCAATCACTATGGGTTTCTCAAACGGCCTTTAACCACTATCGAAAGGAGGCGCTCCAATGAAAGCAATGGGAAAAGGATTGTTAGTCGTTATTTTGATGATCGGCCTGGTGATCAGTGCGGGTCATGCTCTGGCAAAATATCCGGATCGGCCGATTATGCTCATCTGCCCATGGGCCGCCGGAGGGGGCACCGACGCCTTGTCGCGCGTGGTGGCAGCCCTGCTGGAAAAAGATCTGGGGGTTCCGGTCAACGTCGTGAACCGCACCGGGGGCAGCGGGGCCACCGGCCACACCGCAGGCGCTACGGCAAAACCCGACGGGTACACCATTACCATGATCACCGTCGAGATCACCATGATGCACTGGCGCGGTCTGGCCAAGGTGACTTACAAGGATTACGCACCAGTGGCCCAGCTAAACCTCGATGCAGCGGGGGTCAACGTCAACGTCAAGTCGCCCTGGAAGTCCATGAAAGAGCTGAATGCATACGTCAAGGCCAACCCCGGCAAACTGACCGCTTCAGGCACGGGCGTGGGCGGGATTTGGGACCTTGCCCGCGCGGGGTGGCTCAAGGCGGCAGGATTGGGCGTCAAGGACGTGCGGTGGGTGCCCAGCCGCGGCGCCGCACCGGGCCTTCAGGAATTGGTGGCCGGCGGCATTGACATCGTAACCTGCAGCATACCCGAGGCTGCTTCCTTGATAGAGGCGGGTAAGGTCAGGGCGCTTGCCATCATGGCCGATGAACGCCACCCCGCATTCCCCGACATCCCAACCCTCAAGGAACAGGGCATGGACTGGTCGGTGGGAGCGTGGCGCGGCATCGCCATGCCAAAGGGGACACCGGCGGACATCGTGGCAGTTATGGAGAAGGCGCTGGAAAAGATCGTCGCCACCAAAGATTTCAAAGAATTCATGAAAAACAAGGGCTACGGTACGCTCTATCGCTCGTCCGGGGAGTTTAAGAAATTTTTAGCTGAGGCCGATGCCGCCAACGGTACGCTGTTGAAGGAGACGGGGATCGTCAAATAAGCGAAAAATGCGCGTAAGTGATTTTTATACGGGCCTGGGAAGCGCTCTTCTTGGGGGGATTATCTATGTTCTGACCATCCACTTTCCGGCCTTGGAGGAGGGCGGGTGGATCGGGCCCGCCCTCTTTCCCCGTATCCTCGCAATCCTGTTCGCGTTTTTCGGAACCATTCTGATGGTGCAGGGGGTCATACGCCGATCCGGCGCACCCCCTGCGCCGACCCGTCAGCCATGGCTGACGGGCCCCACGATAAACGCCCTGTGCGTGATTGCAGCAATCATCTTTTACATCGTTGTGTCCGAGTTCCTGGGGTTTCTCGTTACCGCTTTCATTATCCTGACCTTGTTGATGCTGAAACTGGAGGTCAAGATTACGGTCTGCATCCCGACGTCGCTGCTGCTGGTGGCCGGGATTTACTACCTCTTCGCCAAAATGCTTCGTGTTCCCCTCCCCTGGGGCATTCTGGGCTGGTAAAGCATGTCAGTGTTTCATCATTACGGGGAGGCCATAGTGCTGCTGGCCGACCCCCAAGTTTTATTGACAATTTTCCTGTCCGCGGTGTACGGCCTTTTTGTGGGAGCCATTCCCGGGCTGACCGCCACCATGGCGACGGCCTTGCTGATCCCGCTTACCTTCTTCATGCCCCCGCTGCCCGCCCTGGCGGCCATCGTGACCATGGAGGCCATGGCGATCTTCGCGGGAGACATCCCCGCGGCCCTTGTGCGCATTCCGGGCACCCCAAGCTCGGCGGCGTACACCTATGAGTCCTACGCCTGCACGCTCAAAGGGCAAGCCGAAAAGGTCCTGGGGGTGGGGGTGACCCACTCCGCCATAGGAGGCGCTATGGGCGCCGTCATCCTGCTCACCTGCGCGCCCATGCTGGCAGAGGTGGCCATACGCTTCACTTCGTTCGAGTATTTCTGGCTGGCCGCGCTGGGACTTTCAACCGCTGCCATCGTCTCCCGAGGCTCACCGGTTAAAGGAGCCATCTCCCTGATCATCGGCCTGTTCTGCTCCACTATTGGGGTGGACATCTCCCTCGGTTATCCCCGTTTTACCTTCGATAATGTTGAATTGCTCAACGGCGTCTCCTTCATCCCGGCCATGATCGGGCTGTTCGGCGCCTCCGAAGTGCTGCGCAATGTTCTGGGCGGACAGATGGAACTTTCCATTGCAACCAGTGTGAAGGCCGGTAAGATCTTCCACGGCATTACGGGAGTCATACGGCGATACAAGGTCAACATCATCCGTTCCGGTCTCCTGGGAACGCTGATCGGCTCGCTGCCCGGCGCCGGGGCGGATATTGCGGCATGGGTTTCATATGCCTTATCGAAGAAGTGCTCCAAAGAGCCGCATAAATTCGGGACCGGACACATCGAGGGCATCGTCGACGCAAGCACCTCCAACAACGCAGCCCTGGGCGGAGCCTGGGTGCCGGCGCTGGTTTTCGGCATTCCCGGCGACTCCATCACCGCCATCGTCATCGGCGTCCTGTACATGAAAGGAATGCGCCCGGGCCCGATGATCTTTGAACGTACCCCCGAAATCCTCTACGCAGTGTATCTTACTTTCTTATTGGCCAATATCGTTCTGCTCCCGTTGGGCTGGTTGGCCATCAAGTTGAGCTCCAAGGTCCTGCGGGTGCCCAGGAATATACTCATGCCCGCCATCTTGGTTTTTTGCATCGTCGGCTCCTTTGCCATAAACAACAGCGTCTTCGACGTGAAGATCATGCTGCTCATGGGCCTGCTGGGCTACTTCATGGAGTCGAACGGCTTTCCCGTGGCGCCGGTGGTGCTGGGCATCGTCCTCGGCCCGTTGCTGGAGGACAAGTTTATGGCCAGCATGATCAAGGTCCAGTGGGACCTCACGCAGTTCTTTTCGCGCCCCATAAGCCTGATACTGGGTGTCATTACCCTGATCGTGTGGTTTATGCCCCTGCTGACATCTCTGTTCCAGCGGTTGTTCATGGTCTCACGCAAGAGGAGTTCCTCCTGAAGAATGCGGAGTTTCTCAATCCGATGGAAAAAGCATTCCCTGAATAAAACTTTTATGTTGTTTAAAACAACCATGCCCTCTCGGCAGAACGAAACATGAAAAAAGAATTTTCCTAATCTCAGGCCGGGGCGAACTCATCCATTACGAAGTGAGATCATGAACGGCTGCGATGAGCCGCTGTCAAACGCGGTCTCGAGCGGATACCATAATAATTCACAGGCCACCTGCCAAGCCAGTGGCCTGTGAATGTCCTTGGTTAATACTCATAGAGAGATTTCCATCGATTATAGCCTGTTCACAACAATTTCTCCCAACGAAAACGCCTACTTGCCATAAACTTCAATTTTTTTCTTGACATGCCGAAAAAAATCAATAGTTTATTAATAATTATATTCGTAGAATATTATAAATATACTGCAATGAATTTTCAAAAAGACCCGCTTCATAACAAGATTTTCGAGACGCTCAGGGACAGGATCGTCTACAGAGATTATCATCCGGGCATGAGCCTTTCGGAAAAAGAGCTTTGCGAAGAGTTCAAAGTCAGTCGCACCCCTCTGAGAGAAGCCATCAAGAAGCTTGAGGACATGAAGCTGGTTACGGCCATTCCCCGCTACGGGACCTATGTTGCACCTATCGACATTAATGAGATCCGATGTGCATTCGAGGTCAAAATCAAGCTGGAGGGATTAGCCGGACAGCTTGCAGCCAGACGGATCACGGTGAACAAACTGAAAGAAATCAACGCTCTCATCAACCAAGCGGATTTTAAGGAGAATCATCGTACCCTCATTGAAATCGATGCTGATTTCCATGAGATCATCCGTCAAGTAATACAAAACCCGATCCTACAAGAAATTCTTGAGAATCTTCACAGCCGGTGCGCCCGCCTTTGGAATTCCGCTTTGGGTGAGATTATCCCTATCGAACAAGTTGTCGATCAACTGAAAGAAATTTACTTGGCTCTTGAAAAGAGGGATGCTGACAAAGCAGGCCGTCTTATGGAAAGCCATGTTCAGTACTTCATAGACAAGATTAAAAATCAGCTTCTGTGAGGGACCAGAAGGGACAGAGGGATTCGCGAAAGGAGAGGAAAATCATGTACGTCATCAATGTAAACGACAGGGAAGATTCAAAAATAGAGAGCTACCCTTACAAAGGAAACCCGCTGGAAGTGCAAGATGTATGGATCAGATGGCTCTCGCAGGTTGGTCCGGAAGGAAATGCTGAATACGGCCTCAGGTTCTTTACCATCGGCCCCGGCGGCTCTATCCCGATTCACAATCACCTGTACTATCAAACCATGTACATTTTGAGCGGACGTCTCTCGGTCATTTCGTATGACATCAAGACGGACGAGAAGATAGAAGAAAAAATAATGGGCCCCAACGACCTTGTTTTCATTCCGACCATGGAGCCCCACAGCATGAAAAATTTAAGCGACACTGAAAACGCAACCTTTTTATGCTGCATTGCAAATGTGTTTGAAGAAGACAGCGTATAACAACGTCAGCCGGATTCTTTGCCGGCTGACTTCATTGTGATGAAACAATTATTGGAATGAGGAGAAAGCAAGTGCGAGTAGCTAGACGTCTGGATCTTTTCAGGGGCTACCTGGGCACGGAAATGAACATCCGGCTGACAAAAATGAGAGAAGAGGGCAAGGATGTCATCAATCTGGGTCTCGGCGACCCCGACTTTCCCCCCCCGCAGCACCTCCTGGAGACTTTGAGAGAAGCGGTCCGTGATCCCGGCCACCATCATTACCCGAGCTTCTATTCCAACAAGCCTCTCAAGGAGGCAATTGCCGGGTGGTACCAGAGGCGGTTCGGTGTCGAGCTTGACCCTGAGTCCGAGGTTATTCCGCTTCTGGGCTCCAGCGAGGGGCTTTTTCTTATTCACCTGTGCTTGCTTGATGTGGGCGATACAGCGCTGATTCCCGATCCTTCTTATCCCTCCTACGAAGCTGGCGCGAAATTGGCGGGCGGTCACGTGGAGTCGGTCCCGTTATTGAAGGAGAACGGCTTTCTACCTGATCTGGAAGCCATTTCCGGGGAACAGGCACGCAAAGCGCGAATGATCTGGGTGAACTACCCCAATAATCCGACTGCCGCGGTCGCCGGACGGGAATTTTACGAAAAGCTCATCGCCTGGGCAAGAGAACATGACGTGGTTGTCGTGCATGACACCCCTTACACCGAGGTCTGCTTCGAGGGCTACCGGCCTTCGAGCTTTTTCGAGTTTGCCGGGGCCAGGGATGTGGGAGTGGAACTCCACTCCCTGTCGAAATCTTACAACTGCTGCGGCTGGCGTACGGGCATGCTGTTGGGGAATAAGGATGTTATTGCGGGAATGGCAAAAATAAAATCTCATGCCGACAGGGGCATGTTTTATCCCATGCAGGTGGTTGCCAGGGAAGCCCTCAACGGCCCGGTAGACTTCATGGAAGAGCGTAATCGGATCTTCCAGGAGCGCAGGGACGTGGTGGTGGAGGGCCTCAGGCAGATCGGGCTGGAGGTGGGGAGCCCAAAGGCCACCTTTTACATCTGGTCCACCGTGCCCGGGGGATACACCTCTCAGGAATTCTGTTTCAAGGTACTGGATGAAGTCAGCGTATGGATGATACCCGGTTCAATGTACGGAAAATATGGAGAGGGATACCTGCGCATCGCCCTTACCCATCCGGTGGAGCGACTTGCGGAAGCCATGCAGCGGCTGACAAAATTCGCATCCTGAGAGGAGGGCAACAATATCATCCTCACACGTACGCCAAGCCACTACCTGTTAAAGCAGGTAGATAGCAGTCACACGATTGGGAGCCGGTCATGTCCGGTGAAACCGGTGTGTTGTCTGACCCGGAAAGGGTGAACGACGATTTTCAACGCGAGGAGACGATGACGAAGACATCCACACACATGCTGGCTGATTTTGCCGCAAACCTTTCCCTGGCGGATTTGGATGCAACCACCATCAAGAACTCAAAGATGGCTGTTCTTGATGCTGTCGGATGCGGCGTGGCGGGCGCATCAGATCCTTCTGTGGATATTCTGAAGCGTTCGCTCATTCAGTGGGGCGAGGCAGGCCGGACGCGGGTATTTGCTTCTTCAGCCCGATTTTCCCCAAGGGCGGCGGCGTTGATCAACGGTGCAATGATGCACGCCCTGGAAATGGACGACACTCATTCCTTTTCCAGTGTCCACGCAGGAGGTCCAGTAGTAAGCTCGGCCTTGTCCACATGCTTTGCAAATGGGGCAAATGGGGTTAGATTCATCGAGGCGGTTGTGCTGGGCTATGAGATTGCGTGTCGTCTGGGAATAGCCATTCGCGGGGAAAACCCTTATTCCCGCGGTTTTCACCCCACGGGTATATGTGGTGTTTTCGGGGCGGCAACCGCCTCAGGAAAAATCATGGGGCTTGACTCCACGGGATATCTCAACGCGTGGGGAATAGCCGGGAGCATGGCCTGCGGTTTGATGGCATATCTTCAAAACGGCGCCTGGACCAAGAAACTTCACCCCGGTCTGGCGGCCCAATCCGGTTTCTTGGCTTCTTCACTGTCCGGCGTGGGATATTTGGGACCGGATGATATTTTCCAGGGAAAATACGGTTTTTGCACTGCCTACTCTGATGATTTTGACGCCAGCGTTCTCGGGGAAGAAATGGGTTCACGCTTCGAGATAAACCGTATGTCTTACAAACGTTTTGCCTGTTGCCGATCCATACACGCCCCGATCACAGCGGCTATTGCATTGAGGTCCGACCCGGATTTTCAGCCGGAAAATATTGACGAGATTCATGCCGTCATTGCCGACGAGGATTTGACGCTGGTGGTTGAGCCCCTGGAAGAAAAAAAGCATCCCAGAACACCGGTGGAAGCGCAATTCAGTATGCCTTTCGGCGTGGCTTTAGCGCTGGTCAAGGGCGACGCCATGCCTGAGCATTACGCCATTGAAAACATAGAAGACTCTTTGATCCAGGATTTGTCGGGGAAATTCCAATACAGCGTCAACGAAGAGTTCAAAAAGCGGCGTCCATTGTATTTCCCTTGTCAATTGAACATCAGAATGGGTGGTACCTGGCATACCGCATCGGTGGATGCTCCCTTGGGGGATTATACCAACCCTCTTTCGGATAAGGAGATGATCGAGAAATTCCATCACCTTTGCGACCCAGTACTCGGAAAAGATAGTGCACAAAGACTGGAAAAATTTATACTGTCACTGGAAGATCAGGATAATATCCAAAGAATGGACTTCCTTCTTTGTGGGGAGGGTGGGGAAAATGCCTCAACATAAGAAAACTGGCCTGAGTCAAAGAAAGGGCTTTGAGGGGGTGGTGATCAGGCAAGAACAAATTTTATGTCTCATTGGTGGAATGGTTTTGACTCGTTACTTCTTAAGATTAAGAACAAAAGGAGGCAAGAGATGAAAAAGTTGCCATTTCCAGCTTTGATTGTCGCTGTTTCCTTACTGCTTTTTCCCGGGGGTGTAACGGGGGTGGAACTTGCAGAAAAACAACACATTCGAGTCGCTGCTCCTGTCCGCGACATACGAACGATGGATCCAGCCTATTCCACACTGACCGGCGAGAAGACCATCGTCAGCGAAATGACAAATGGGTTACTGCGGATGCCTTACGGCAGGGTTCGACTTGATATGATCGAAGGAGACCTGGCGGAAAAGTGGGATGTCTCGGAAGACTTGCTTACCTGGACATTTTATCTCCGCAAAGGGGTGAAGTGGCACAAGGGTTATGGAGAAGTCACAGCCGAGGACGTGAAGTTCTCCCTTGAGCGTGTCAAGGATCCGGCAACAGGCTCTCCCTGGGCGAAAAAATATGCTGCCGTGGAGTCTATCGAGGTTATCAATCCCCTGACGGTGCGGATAAAGTTGAAGAAGGCGGATCCATTCTTTGAACTGAAGCTCCTCGGTTACCATGGCGGCCAGATCGTTCCCAAGAAAGCCGTGGAGAAACTGGGGAAAGATTTCGCCTTCAACCCCGTCGGATCAGGCCCTTTCGTCTTCCACTCTTATCAAAAAGGACAGGGTATCGTCCTGAAACGAAACCCCGATTATTTCAGGGGTGCCCCCATCCTTGAGACGGTGGAATATATTTTTATGCCTGACAATAGCAGTCGGCTCCTGGCCCTGGAACGCGGAGAAGTGGATATGGGCAGAGGGGTCCGGAGTAAGGAATGGGCGGAGAAGGCGATAAAGATTGGGCTCAAGCTTACACCGCCCCTGCCGCCGCAACAGTGCATATTGGTTTTTAACATGACCCGCAAACCTCTGGATGATATCCGCGTCAGGCGCGCCCTGGCCCATGCACTGGACCGTGATCTGTTTGTAGATCTGCTGGGTCCAATCCTGGGAGGACCTCAGATCAGCCCGGTACCTCCTGGATATTTCGGCCACATAGACATGGGAATGGAAAAATATGAATATAACCCTGAATTGGCCAAGAAACTGCTGGCAGAGGCGGGTTACCCTAAAGGGTTCTCCCTGGGAGAGGCGGTGGTGAGTGAGAGCTGGTCATATTTGCAGCCCATGAAGATTGTCCAGGAGCAGTGGCGCCAGATCGGGGTTGAGCTGAAAATCAAGGTGGTGGACCACCCCACTTACCACTCCCTGATACGAAAAGACGTGAATCCCGTTGTGATTTACGGTGGCGTTCGACTCCCCGTGGCGGATACTATCCTTACCCAGTTTTACCATTCTGCTTCCATCGTCGGAACAAAGACGGCAGTCACCAATTTCTCCCACTATGGAGAAGTCATCCCCGGTATTGATGAGTTCCTGGACAAGGCGGCAAATGAACTCGATCGAGAAAAGCGGAAATACTACTACGCGCTGGCACAGTACAAGATTATCGAGGACCTGCCCGCCTATCCTTTATTCCTGAATAAAGTCTCTCTTTGTATTCAAAAATGGGTCGATCTCGGCTATGACACCAATCCTTACGAAAGCCTCTATTACCTCGTGGAAATAAGTGAGAAAACCAGATTGTTGAAACATTAAACGAATGGTCCATGGGGAACGGTCTATACGGCCGTTCCCGTTACAACCCTGAAACCGTGGTGACCATGCTAAGGCGTTTACGCATGCCAGATCATTCTAGAGGGTAAAAGTTGTATAATTATGCCATTCGACGAATTTTCTGGATACTACCCACGCTTTTCGTTGTTTTCACCATCGTGTTCTTCGTGATGCGGGTAGTAGCCGGGGATCCGGCCGAGGTCATCCTGGGCGAATATGCCACGGCGGAAGCTGTCATTCAATTGAGGACGCAATTGGGCTTGGATGAGCCCATCTTGGTGCAGTATCTGACATATCTCGTCAATCTTTTCAGGGGGGACTTCGGCCGATCAATGATTAACAATCAGCCCATCGCCCCCCAGGTTCTTGAGGTCCTTCCATACACGGTGGAACTGGCCGTCGCAGGAATATTTTTCGGAATACTCATAGGCGTTCCTCTGGGAATTATTTCCGCGCTCCGAAAAAACAAGATGACTGATTATCTATCACAGATATTTTGCCTTTTGGGGCTTTCCGCTCCTTCCTTTTATCTCGGCATCTTGCTGTTACTTCTATTCGCTGTGCAACTGGGCTGGTTTCCTGTCATCGGATTCAGCCAATCCGGGGGACTTGCCAAGCGGTTGACCCACCTGTTTCTGCCGGCCCTCAGCCTTGGGCTCCACTTCGCAGCCTTTGTGGCCAGGATGAGCCGCGCCACCATGCTGGAAAAATTGAATGCCGATTATGTCCGCACAGCCCGGGCCAAGGGGGTCTCTGAATTCAAAGTAATATTCAAACATGCCCTGCGTGATTCGCTGATACCCATCGTTACCGTCATAGGAGTCTACGTGGGTGTTCTCATGGGGGGATCAATCCTGACTGAAACGGTTTTTAACAGGCCCGGGCTGGGAAAGTTTTTAATCGGGGCCATCTGGCAGCGGGATTACAACGCAATCCAGTCAGGGCTTGTAATTTATGCCGGCATTATCGTATTGGTGAACCTTGGGGTCGATCTATTATACGGCTTCATCGATCCGAGGGTCAAATACAAATGAAGGAGAGGAATCCGGGTTGTTTTTACTTGACCGAAAAGCAATCAGGGCCTTCAAAAGAAACAAAGCTGCTGTGATCGGCCTTATTCTTTTGGCCTTATTGGTGTTCACGGCCATCTTCGCTAATTTACTTGCTCCTTACGACGTTCGCGAGCAAAATATCCGGCAGCGGTATTCACCGCCAGGAGCTAAACACGTTCTTGGAACCGACGATCTCGGCAGGGATGTTCTCTCTCGAATCATCCTGGGATCAAGGGTGTCACTGTATGTCGGGATCAGTTCGGTGTTCTTCTCATTGTGCATCGGTGTTGTTCTGGGTCTGTTCGCTGGCTACAAGGGAGGCCATGTGGACAATTTTATTACCAGAATAATCGATATGCTGATGTCCTTTCCTTCCCTGCTTCTTGGGATTTTGGTAGTGAGCGCGCTGGGCCCCGGGTTGCGGAACGCCATTATAGCCATCGCTTTGGCTTTCATCCCGAGATTTGCACGAGTTGCCCGAGGACCGACCCTCGCTCTGAAAGAGCAGGAATTCGTACTGGCATGCCGCGCGGCCGGAGCCAGCGAGATGCGGATCATTTTCATTCATATCCTTCCTAATCTGGTGGGCGAGCTTGTCGTGATGGCAAGCCTTTGGATGGCCACGGCTATCATTATCGAGTCCAGCCTGAGTTTTCTCGGACTGGGGGTCCAACCACCGACACCATCCTGGGGGATGATGATCAAAAGGGGGGTGGATGAAATACTCATAGCGCCTTGGCTGGCTGTTTTTCCGGGCATAGCGATCTCTATCGCGGTCCTTGCCTTTAACTTGATCGGAGACGGAATGCGGGATTTGCTCGATCCCAAAACGCGGGGAGAACTGGCAGGTTAAGTCCAATGGCTTTTCACTATCGCTTTTAGGAATCTTCTATTAAGAAGATCAGCGGTTCATTCCATCCTTGAATTCGTTGCTTCTGTTTAGTATAAAAACATCCATGCCCCCTCGGTCATATCGAAGCATGAAAAGAGTAAGAGTTTTTCACAAAAAAATGGACTAAAATACCATACACAGGGAGGTTCCATGCCTCACATCGTCGATTCACAATTCTATGGTGATGGATTCAGCACCCCTGAAATTCGCGCTGTCTTTTCTGATGAAACCCGCTATCAACGCTGGCTCGATGTGGAAGCAGCCCTTGCTCTCGTCCAGGGGGAGCTGGGAGTGATTCCCGCCGAGGCAGCACGGGAGATCGCCTTCAAAGCCAGGCTGGAGAACGTGAACCTGGAGCGCGTGAAAGAAGGGATCAAGCGTACTCACCATTCGCTGGTTCCCCTGCTTCGAGAGGTTCAACAGGCATGCCGGGACGGCCTCGGAGAGTTCATTCACTTTGGAGCCACCACCCAGGACATAGAGGATACCGGGGCAGTCCTGGAAATGCGCGATTCTTTCGATATCGTGCACCGGGATCTCAAGGCTGTGGCACAGGGTCTTGCCGATCTGGCGGAGCGTCATCGCACCACCCTTATGGCCGGTCGAACCCATGGCCAGCAAGCCCTGGTTACCACCTTCGGGTATCGATTGGCCATCTGGCTTCGAGAGGTGATCCGCCATTTAAAACGGATGCACCAGGCCCGGGAACGAATTTTTGTGGTCTCCCTTTTCGGAGGCGTTGGAACTATGAGCGTGCTCCCAAAGGGGATGGAGACCATGAAGGCCCTGGCGGAGCGACTGGGATTGATGCCGGCAGAGGTGAGCTGGCATACGGCCCGGGACTCCGTGGCCGAATTCGTCAGCCTTATGGCCATGATAGCCTGTACCCTTGGAAAGATATCCAATGAAATTTATGTATTGGCCAAGACCGAGTTCGGTGAGCTGGCGGAGTCGCACACCCCGGGAAAGCTGGGGTCTTCCACCATGCCCCACAAGCGGAACCCCGAGGTCTGCGAACAAGTGGCCATGCTTGCCCGGCTGACCAAATACCAGGCCGCCATGGCCATGGAGAGCATGGTGGTGGAGCACGATCGCGACGGGCGATCCTGGAGGATGGACTGGGTGTCGGTGCCCGAGGTATCCTTTTATACGGCTGCGGCAGTCCATTTGACCGGAAAACTGCTGGACGGTCTGGTTGTGCGTACGCAAAAGATGTCGGAAAACTTGCGCTTGCAGAAGGACTTTCTCTTCTCCGAGGCACTCATGATAGAACTGGGCAAGGTCATGGGCAAACAAACCGCCCATCACGTGGTCTACGAGGCCGCCATGGAAGCACATGACCAGGGATGCTCCATAGTGGACAGGCTGATCGAGAACCCGGAGGTCAGGGGCCGATTTGACCGGACGAAGCTCGAGACTATAACTGATCCATCACGTCATCTTGGAGAGGCTCTTACCATGACCGACGAGGCGGTGGCGCTTTCCCGCAAGGAGTTGGAGGAATTGTAAGTAGACGGATCAATCGTCGGAAGGAGGTTCCCGAACTGGAAAACGTCGGACTTTTGTTGGAAAAATATCTTGGAGAACCCCTTTTATGAAAGGATTTTCCCCAAAACCCCTTGAAGGAAAATTATTGTAAAATTAGCAACTTAGCAATGCAGAATCAGCAATGCCGATTGTTGGGTTGCGTGCGGCGTGTTTTCTCAACCCGCAACATTGGGTGAATGCACCAAGAACGCAAAGCAGGCAGATAATGCTGCAATGCCAAGTGCTAATTTTGCATTTTGCAATTCATCATATTTGCCTACGTTAACGTTTAGGTAATGTCATACTATCATTGACAACAAACTGGATATCCAAGTAGTTGATCCATTGACCAAGGTTGTTCTGTAATCTTAGCGGCCATCGCCGGTGTAACGGGATTTTTAGCGGAACTGAGGCTGCTATGAGGGCGAACAAAGTTATAAACCGCAACTACAACGGAAAATTTTGCCTTCAGCCATTGAAGCGATTTGGAGAAACGAAGGGACTTTCGGCTCAGATGAGCGTTCATCATTCACCAAGTGAGGTTGGATCGTTCCACGAAAGACGTATTAATGGTATTACTGTTGGAGTTCTCCAGCCGAGCTACAATACGATCCTGCTCACCAAAGACCACGGATCGCTCCACTTTGACCACATGTCCTTTAGAGCGAGTTTTATGGACCGTGGCGTAATCGAGATCGGCATCGAAAGCGGTTTGCTTTTGGACATTTTACTTTTGAGGACTTTCATAAACTCCTCAGCTTGCTCCAATGTCCGCTCACCGATAATGTAATGAGCCATCAAGCGGGTGGGAACATCGAGCGCGGTCCATATCCAACTTTTCCCCTGCCCTTGTTCAGCCTCCAGCGTCGACGTGCTTTGTTTTTTTTAATAAAGACCCAAAGCTCATCGAGCTGCAATTCAGTCAAGTTCAAATCAGTAAGTAAGTTTTGCAGCACGCGAGCACAGTGCTCACCGGCCACCAGGATGATGCGATTAACACCGTCTTTGCTCAGCCCCAAAAGCCGAGCGGTTGCCCTCACTCCGACTCCTTCGGCGACGTGCAGCAGTATCTGGCGAATGGTTTCCCGAGAATACTTTGTGCCGAAAAATACAGTACACCGAGTTTCGGCAAACCGCTTTTTACATGTGCTGCATATCAATAATCTACGGGCATCTTTGCCATAAATGGCACGCTTTCTGATATTCCCTTGATTGCGAAGCCCGTAATGACGACAGTCCTCGTTGGGACAAAAAAATTGAGAAAGATCATCTTTCATCGCGAGACCCCCCTTTTGTTTTGGGGAATATCGCATATTATAATAAGGATGTCAACTATTATATGACATTACCGGCCGTTCGAAGACAAAAATAAATGCGCCGTTGCAACGCAGGGAAAGGCTTTTCATTGGAAATAGTATAAGGCTTTGTTATTATTAATTATATCCAATAAAACTGTATGCCAGAGGGATTCGAACCCCCTGCCTACGGATCCGTAGTCCGTTTTAGAACCGATTGACTATTATTACCATGAATAGACAAATAACGAAAAAAGCACTGTTTCAATTTTCTTTATTGACAATACTCGTTAACCGAATTACATTGATCGGCAGTAATCCTTTAATTTAATTCAAAAGATCATGAGTCCCTATTCAGTGGATCACGCAGGTCCCCTTGAAATACATGGAGCACATCTAGGGGGCAGAGAGACAGTCATAATCCATAATCGGAATAAATACTGATGAGGAGTTGACGATGTCTGCACACGATCAACAAAAGCGATTCGCCCGTTTTTTCCAATATATTTTGACGGGTATGATCATTCTCGTTGTCACTTCGATTTGCCTTAAGGCTGACCTGGCTTGGGGTGAATATCCAGACGATCCTGCCTCTGACATTGAGTGGTCAGTAGATTTTTCTGATGTGTCCGATATTGAGAACGCATTTAACACCGCCCGGTCCTCCGAGAATGTCCAATTGGGGACATCCGTTCCAATGCTTACCATGCCTAGCCAGGATGAATGGGACGTCAAGAGTGACGGTGCCAAGGCGTTGTGGCTCATTAACAAGGAGCGCATTGATCGGGGTATACAACCATTGTATGGCATAGAAACCAATGTGACCGGTGTTGCCCAGTCCTACGCCGAGTATCTGCTTGATAACAACGTCTTTGGCCATTTTGAGGATGGAAATACCCCTCAAGAAAGGCTCACGGCTAACCCAGATATCGGGGCCTGTAGTAATTTTTGGACCGAAAATCTGGCCCTATTTTGTTCGACCAGTACCATCATTCCTCTACCTATTGAACGCTCTATCTATAACTGGATGTACGATGATAGCAGTAGTAATTGGGGACATCGGCATATCATTTTGTGGTATCCGTTTGATGACGACAGCGGCCCCAGTGGAGAAGAGGGCTTTTTAGGAATAGGCCGGGCAATAGGATCACACTCAGGATGGCCCAACTGTGAAATAGTTGTTATGAACGTCTTTGACCCGTGCTCATCCTGGGCATACCCGGCAACCTTATCAACTGATTTGCAACAATTGTATATTCCGTTGCTTGAATATGACTCTGGTCGCTTTTGGGTCAATTTGGAATACCGTGGTGGGGCCATGTTTGAGGTGACCGACCTCGGTTTAGCCGAGGGTGATTCCGAATCGGCAACCTTATCAACTGATTTGCAACAACTGTATATTCCATTGCTTGAATATGACTCTGGTCGCTTTTGGGTCAATTTGGAATATCGTGGTGGGGCCATGTTTGAGGTGACCGATCTCGGCTTAGTTGAATAATAACTCACATAACACAACGTCTGGATGCCGAGAAGAGGGTGGACATGGCGGGGACGGACTCAGGCCATATTTTCAATAGAACGCTTCTTAATAAGGAGCACATCTTGCCGGAACGCAGCGGAGGCCAGGTGTGTGCGAAGCACAGGAGAACCATTGCAAGCGCTCATCCTATTTCTCCTGTGCCTTCGGGCCACTATGGGGGACCCCTGCGCACCCCCCGGGGGATGTGTAGAGGGCATCCGGCTGTCCAACTCTATTTCTCCATGAAAAGGAGAAAATGTTGGAAGATTTAGCGACGATCAGAACCCGGAACCACTCACGATGGCAAGTCCTTTGATTTTTATGCTCAATAAATGAAGGGAAAAGGGGATTTGAGGCTGGAGCGAATACCGGCCAATATCCTGTGCACACCGAGAGACCTTGAGGTTTATCGAAGCATAAGAAAAAGTGGCTTCATCTCCAATTGGAAAAACACCGCTGAAGACTCTTCTTATTGCTCCGAGTACTGGGCTGATCTCAAAATTGGGCAGGGAGCTTGCGGATTCAGGTGTGCTGAATGTTTCTTGATATTGACCCACAGGGTCAAGGCCGATCCTTCCCGGCATGAGCTGTATGAGAATGTGGATGATTTCTATCATGCGGTTAAACAGTGGATGAAAAAGCCTGGGCAAAGGCAAACACTGGGATTGGGCATTGATTGCTCGGATTCTTTGCTTTATGAGGGGGTCACAGGCCATGCGAGGCGTCTCATCCCTTTATTTGCCGATGAAAAAGCTAACCCATACAATCGAAAGCTGGTCCTGCTGACCAAATCTGCGAATGTGCATTATTTGGAGGGCTTACCGGCTAGAAATGTGGTGGTCATCTTCTCTCTCAATCCGGAGCCCATTGCTGATCTTTTTGAAGGGCATTATCCAGATGGTCTGAGAATAACACCACCCATACAGGATCGCCTGAAAGCTTCCGAAAAAGCCCAAGGTATGGGGTTTGAGATTCGCTGGAGAATCGATCCGGTAATTCCCGTTCAAGGCTGGCAAAGTATTTACGAAGATTTCTTTTTGAACGAGGCAGGCCGTTTCAGGCCGAGTAGAATAACATTTGGAATTTACAGGCAGATGGCTCCCGGCCTTAAGCTTAAGACGTTTTCACAAAAATGGGGTTTACAGCCCATGCCCTGGAAGCCTGAGTACAAAATGTTAAGAGACAAAGGGACGCATCAGCAGTTGCCCACCGAGATACGTATAGGGATTTATCGTTTTCTCAGAGAAATGGTTGAAATGGTCTGGCCAGAAGATGGAAGGCCAGGGCTTGCTCTGTGTAAAGAGACCATACAAGTTCGCAATGAATCAGGTATTTCTGGGACAAAGTGTAATTGTGAATAAGGCCTCATAGGAAGGAAAGCCTGAAAAAACGGGTTACCCTGACTTCATGTTTGCAAGGGTGCATAACCAAAGGCTTTTTTAATAATATCGAATAGATGCCAAAGACCAGACTGTACTTTTGAGTGCTTCTAAGTACCTTTCTGATGCGAACTATTACTTACATTTTACTTACAGATTTTAGCCCTAAATTACACGCCAAGACCAAAAAAGTCCCCTGCGTCTTTTTACAACAGGTCTATTGGTTTAAAAATAGAATGGGGAGAAGAAAGAAAAGCATGGATTCAGGTTTGAAAAAATTGATCCCTTTTACTTGGCTTCAATTGGATCCCTTTTAAATGCCAAAAACACCCCAAACGGTAATTCATCCGCACATTCTTTATGAGCTTGGTTTAAGCTGCTACCCAAAAAAATAAAAGTTTCTTACTCAATAATCCTATTATTCAATCCTTTCAAGTTGAAATATGACAGGCCTCAACCCATCGGTACAACTCGTATATACAGTTTCTGCCTTTTTCACCAGAGGGCTATTACCACCCCATTGTTGGACTGTTAGATCCCTATGAATATCATGCCATGCCCAGCTGCAAAAATCTCGAGGCATCTTTCCATCTTCTTCCACTATGAATTTGTCTCCCTCCTCCAATAATGGACATGAGGTATGAAAATCAGGTGATAACTCATGTACTTGGTTTCTAAAAAGATCTTTTGTATCAAACTTTTTTACGACTGTTATCTTAACCTTTATCTTTGCAACCATTTTGCTTCTCCTGTAAACATGGCTTTATACCACTTGAGGTGGCTGCGCAATTCGAATAAGGTATCTCACCAATCTGTGTTATGTGTGGGTGGTATATCTTCTGTGCATTCATCTCCAGTGAAATGGTTATGCAATCATAGGATATCCCTAGTTGATCCTTTCAAGCTTAAATATGACCGGCCTCAAACCATCCGTGCAGCAGGCATAAGCGACGCCCGGTTTTTTCAGGGAGGGGCTATCGCCTCCGAACCTTATTGCAGTCAGCTGTCGATGAATATCATGCCATGCCCAGCTGCAAAAATCTCGAGGCATGCAAAGCCCAACTACAGAAATTCCAAGCTCTTCCTCCTCTAACATGAATTCTTTTCCTTCCTCCCATAACGGACAAGTCGTTTTAAAATTCTCCGTGAATTCTGGCATATGGTCTCCAAAAATTTCATTTGAATCCAACTTTCTTACTACAGTAATCTTTACTTTTCTCCTCTCCGTCACTTTTACACTCCTCATAGAAGAATTGATTTATTTGCCCAGAATCAACTGTTAAAAAAGGTCTCTCCCAATGGAGTTTTTAATTTGTAAGGCTTCCCATTTTTGATATAAAGACGAGAAATGTGATTCCTCACGCTCTGGCATACCTCGTGCAAATCGGTCGTGCGGATTTTCTTCACCTCTTCCAGAGATATTTCCTCATCATGATGTATTCCGATTAGCACTGCTTCATCTCCGATACGGGCCTCGGGGATGGATGTCAAATTAATCCGTGTATGTTCGAAATTTATTCCATTCAAGACCGGGATCCGTTTCCCATGTACCAATACTTGCCCTCCCAGGGAGTGTTTTCTAGAATAACCATCACCCCACCCGATGGGAATAATACCCACCCTCATGTTGCCAGGAACAGGGAAAGGTGCTTCGTCTTCAAATTCCATTCTAGGATGGATAGTTTTTATTGCAATTATTTGTACTTTTAATGATCGAAATACTGGTTTGAGCTGAACTCCTTGTCTGGGCTGAGCGACCACGGGATTTCCGAATAGGAGTCTTCCTGGATCCACGCAGTTGAAATATGTTTGGGGGAATTGAAGAATTGACGGTGTAGCAGAGGCCATCTTGATTGGGATTTCGATCCCTTTCGCTTCCAATCTGTTAACGACTGATTTGAACTGATCGAGCTGCCAGTTCATGTATTCATCGTATTCATCGTTTTCCGAGAAGTGGAAATGGGTGTAAATTCCATTGATTACAATGTGTTTGAGTGCGGCTATCTTTTCAACCAATGGTACAGCCTCCTCAGGCAGAACCCCGATTCGCTGTAGTCCAACATCGACTTTTACAAAAACGCTCAGCGGCGATGAAGCATGTTTCGAATAGATTTCGGCAGACTCAGCGTCCACCACCGTGGGGATAAGATTATATTTTATCACGGTCTCAGCAGTGGAAGGTAGATTATTAGCATATAGGAGAATGGGAGCTTTTATCCCTCGTTCTCTGAGGTTTACAGCCTCGAACAAGTCCGCCACGGCCACCCCATAGGCTCCCAAGGAAATAATCTCTTCAGCAACTTCTAAATAACCAAACCCATATGCATCGCACTTTAAGGCGCCTATGATTTTGACTTCTCTTCCTACAAGTCTGGCGGTCTCCTGGAAATTATTCTTCAACGCGTCTAAATCAATCTCGAACCACGCAGGTCGCAAGAGCTTTTGATATACTTCGGTGTTCATAATGCTCCACCCTTTTCAACCGTCTCAGAGGAGGTTATTTTTGGGAGATAATCCCTTTTCCTGCAGCAAATCCTCCGTCAATGGGAATTGTTACACCAGAGATGAAGCTGGCTTCATCCGAGGCCAAAAAAAGAATCAGATTTGCAACTTCTTCCGGCTGAGCCCAGCGACTTAAAGGATAGATATTTTTCACCGCAGATACAAACTCTGAGTTCCCGAAGTAATCCGAGGTCATATCGGTCTCCACAACCCCGGGAGCGACTGCATTGACCCGAATATGGTGGTCTCCGAGCTCCATGGCCATTTGTTTCGTGAGGCCCACAATACCATGTTTCGAGCTGACATATGCCGTCCGGTTAGGCATGGCAATGAGGCCAGCGATAGAGGCAACGTTGACAATGGTGCCCCCTTTGCCCTGCTGGACCATACGCCGGGCTACAACTTGGCTGCATATGAAGGTTCCAGTGAGGTTGGTCTCAATAACCAGCTGCCACTCCTTCAAAGAAATCTGCAAGAAAGGAAGAATATCCCGCACACCAGCATTGTTCACCAAGATATTGATAGATCCCAGTTCACCTTCAACCTCATCTACCATCTTTTGCACGGCTTCAAGGTCTGATACGTCGGCGCAAACCGCCGACCCCTTTCGGCCCATCTTCTGGATTTCCACTGCAGTCTGCTCTGCTTCGAATCGAGAGCGGGAATAGTTCACAGCTACGTTAGAACCCTCTCTGGCAAAAAGAAGAGACGTTGTTCGTCCAATCCCTCTCCCACCTCCTGTAACGAGGGCCATCTTACCTTCCAGATGTCCCATTAAGACCTCCTTGAACAAGAGCACAGCGTTCTCATGTGGAATACATTTGGACTCTCATAGCACCCTGCTATTGGTTGAAACGTCTATTACACAAATTCCTCCGGCTGGTGCTGCTCTCTTTCCATTTCAGCACCCTTGTGGATATTAAAAGATGTTCGCAACCACTCAAGGTATTTCTGCAATCCCATTTCCAGGGTATACCTGGGTTTAAAATTGAATTCCTGGTGCGCCCTCGTTATGTCAAGAGGACCGCGGGGAAGGTTTCGCATAAATTCTTCTCTCCCGGTCGGGGGAATTACCTCAAAACGAAATCCTGGTTCAAGTTTTTGGATCGTGTTCAACACCTCCAGTAGAGAGGATGCTATTCCCGAGGAGATGTTGTAAACTCTGTGTTGAGGGAATGAGGCGAATGAAACCAGAATAATCCCGTCAACAATATCCTCTACATATGTAAAATCCCTCTTCAGATTCACATTTTCCCAAACCTCTATTCTCTTTCCAGAAAGGGCCGCCGCGCACCAGTCATAAATATGTGACGGCAGATGTCTGGTCCGTGTTGGACGTTCCATCGGGCCGTATATGGTGGAAATTCTCACTGCGCGCACATCAAGCCCCTCAAAGAGATCGGAGAACCTCAAAGAAAGCAATTCGCCCGCGTACTTGGTGATTCCATATACTACTCTGGGGCGAGGTCGTGCGGTCTCCAACACCGGCTGGTCAGGATCTTGCTCTCCATATACCGAGACAGAGCTGATGTAGACAAAACGCGGCACTTTTTCAGCCAGGGCGGCTTCAAGCGTATTGACTGTCCCCTCCACGTTCACCTGTACGGTGCCACGCCATAAAGACCTTTCCATAGAGGGAGTAGCCGGCGTCATGGCCGAGGCATGGATGAGCACCTCAGCGCCGTGCTCTCTTATTGCTCTTCTGATCTCTGCAGCATTTAAGATGTCGCCTTTCACGAAGTGGACGCGGCATATCGATGGCCCAATAAACTTTTCGAATTCACCCTGAAATCCCCCGCGTGAGAAAGAAACGACTTCTGCTCCCTGATCTCCCAGCTTTTTTACCAGATTAATCCCGACAAACCCCGATCCTCCCGTCACCATTACGGCCATAATAATCTCTCTTTCTCTACGCTCACACGGTCGTCCCCTGCATTTTGCATTGGTCTCAATGCCACAAGCTCTGCAAGGTAGAAAGCCTGTGGAAGGGAATTCTCACCGCATTCTTATCTCGACTCCCTTGCGGGTCCTTCATGGGTTTCACCCAAGGCTCTTCAAGGGCTGGATATGGCCAGATTCTTCATTGGATAACCCAAAGTCCGACCAATTGGTGTCCCAGATAGATTTGTAATGAAGCCTTGCCAGTTCGACTTCGGAGAGATCCAGCTCTTTGACAAGTATCCCTTCTTCGTCATCTAGCTGGCAGATCACATCTCCCGTGGGACCGGCAACAAAGCTCTTCCCAAAGAAACCATGCTCCTCACCCACCGCGTTGTTGTGCACAATAAAGATGCCGCTGGAGGAAGAAGCCGCCTGGATCTCTATAAACCACATCTTGAGGCTTCTCGGGGTAGGGGTATTGTTGACGCTGAAGACAATTTGAGCTCCATGTAATGCAGATATCCTAAAGGTCTCGGGGAAGTGTCTGTCATAGCAGATGGAAACTGCGATTTTGCAATTTTCCACATCAAAGGCCGGATATTTTATATTCCCGGGAGCATAATAATATTTTTCAATCATATGAGGCCCGGAAGGGATATGCCGCTTGCGGTATCTTCCGATCACACCCTTTGGAGTGATCACCGCAGCGGAATCATAATACACCAGGCTTATAGCATCGATTTCATAGATGGGAGCAATTATGGAAATATTCAGCTCTTTGGCCAATTGTTCCATTCCCCCTGTGGTAGGCCCGGGGATCGTCTCAGCCCACTTGAAATATTCATTGGAAACCTTGCCTGAAGGAAAACACCCTGTAGAAAAAAATTCCGGGAGAGATATAATTTTAGACCCTTCCTGTGAGGCCATTCTGATGAATCGGGATGCCCTTTTAATGTTTTCTTCCTTGTCTCCCAACTTTCGAGTAAATTGAACCGTACCCACAACTATTTTCTTTCCCATAATTGCTCTCTCCTTTCAATGGTACTGAAGGTTGGTAACCCTGCATTGCGGGATTGGCATCATATCCAATCATTGCTGAAGAGTGGAAACTTCCTTGCGAGAGAGAGAGATTCCTTCTGAACCTTTAGAAGTTCCGACTCGTTGGCGGGGTTCAACAGCACCCTGGCGATGAGGGTGCCTATTTTCTCCATCTCTGGGCGCTTCATCCCCCGGGTTGTTAATGCAGCAGTTCCCAGACGCACTCCGCTGGTGATATGTGGCGGTTTTTCGTCAAAGGGGATAAGGTTCTTGTTTGTGGCGATACCCACAGAATACAAGAGAGATTCTACTTCATTTCCATTCAGTCCCAGCTGCCTCAAATCGATGAGGATCAAGTGCGTGTCGGTTCCTCCGCTGACGAGTCGTATTCCGTGGGAGGCGAGTCCTTCTGCAAGAACTCTGGCATTTTCCAGGACCTGCATTTGATATCGCGTAAAGTCTGGGGACATGGCCTCTTTTAAAAGGATTGCGCGGGAAGCAATAATGTTCATTACCGGGGCACCCTGATTGCCGGGAAAAACCGCTTCATCTATTGCCGCGCCAAACTCCTTTCTGCACATGATGATCCCGCAGCCTCTCGGCCCCCTGAAGGTCTTATGAGTTGAGCTGGTAACTACGTCTGCATGGGGGACCGGGTGAGGGTGCAGATTAGCGATAATGAGGCCCACAACATGAGCGATATCGGCCAGAAGGAGCGCTCCCACCTTATCCGTAACTTTTCTAAATTGGGAAAACTCGATCTTTCTCGGATAAGCGCTCATACCAGCAATGATAAGTTTAGGCCTTTTTTCAAGAGCTATTTTTTCAACCTCTTCTATGTCGATTTGCTCGTTTTGAGTGGAGACTCCATAGTGAAAAAATCTGTAGCTCTTCCCAGAAATATGACGGGGGCTCCCGTGGCTGAAATGACCACCATGGCTCAGTTTCGGTGCAAGAACAGCGTCTCCATGATCCAACAGCGCAGAGTAAACAGCGATGTTTGCCTGAGTCGCTGAGAGACACTGGATGTTGACATGTTCGGCTCCAAAGAGGGCTTTCGCCCGCTCAATGGCAAGTTTCTCTATCTTGTCTATGACTTCACACCCGGCGCATAATCTTTTCCCGATGTATCCTTCCGCCAGCTTATTTGCCAGGATGGAGGCCTGGGCTTCTATGGTGGCTTGACTGGCATAGTTCTCGGAAGCGATAAGATCCAACGTATTTTTCTGTCTCTTCTCCTCTTCTCTAATAAGCTGAAATACCTCTTGGTCGAAAAGCTTTAAAGACATATGGTAATCCTCAGGTTCCCGAAAGATTTACGCCGTGAGATGACCCGACTGTTCATCCGTCAAGCAAAAGTCAGACCAGTTTGTATCCCAGATGGATTTATAGGAAAGCCTGGCCTCTTCAACCTCGGCCTGATTCAGCTCCTGAACTAAAATGGCCTCCTCTGATCCAAGCTGGCACATGATATCGCCTTTCGGATTGGCTATGAAACTCTTGCCAAAAAAATGAAAATCTTCCCCTACCGCATTATTCTGCACAATAAAAATCCCATTGGACGAGGACGCAACTTCAATTTCTGCAAACCACATCTTGAGGCTTCTCGGGGTAGGGGTATTGTTGACGCTGAAGACAATCTGCGCTCCCTTCAGGGCCAGGAGCCTGAAGGTCTCGGGGAAGTGTCTGTCATAGCAGATGGAGACTCCAATTTTCCAATGAAAAACGTCAAATACGGGATATTTTATATTGCCTGGGGCATAATAATACTTTTCAATCATCCGTGGATTGACGGAAGGGATATGCCTTTTGCGGAATCTGCCAATCACTCCTTCTGGGCCAATTACTGCAGCAGAATCATAATAAACCAAGCTAATTTGATCGATTTCATAAATAGGTGCGATCAAATATATGTCCAACTTCTTTGCTAACTGCTCCATCTCCGATGTAGTAAAACCTGGAATGGTCTCAGCCCATTGGAAATATTCATTGGAGACCTTGTCGCCTCCCGGGAAATAACCGGTTGAAAAAAATTCAGGAAGAGATATAACTTTAGCGCCTTTCTCAGCCGCCATTGTGATATATTTTGATGCTTTGCTGATGTTTTCTTCCTTATTACCCAATTTGCGTGTGAATTGGATAGTTCCAACGGTTATTTTTTTCATGTTATTGTTCCTCCCACGAAATTTTCTGTATCCGATAATTTTCATGACAGCCGGGCGTCTAAAAGGCCATGAGAAACTCCTTTTCCTACTAATCATTTCTAGCTATACACAACGCATTAATTAATTGCACATAATTGTGCAAGGGTGTCATTTGGGGACACCCACTCAGAGATTTTGCTAAAGACCGCTTGACGAAGATCAGTCAGGTGCTCAAAGTATCGATTATGAGTGCAGAGACGGCGGATTAGTTTCCAGACCCGTTCTATATGATTCAGTTCTGGACTATAGGGCGGCAAAAAGGCCAGGCAGAACTCTCTTGAGTGCTTTGTTAGCCATTCGGAGAGGGCTTTTGCGTGATGGAACCTGGCGTTGTCCAAAACGACCACCATGATCTTGCCGGTGTCTCGGTGCTGGAATAATTCTGAGAAGAAGGACTCAACAGTTTGCGCATTGAATTTTTCTTCTTCTCTGGCCACCAGTTTGCCATCACCGGCGCGAACGGCACCTATAATGCCCATTTTTTTACGTGTCGGAGCGTGCTGCACAACTGGATCTTTTTCATCAAGGTGAAACCACGCGGCTAATCGCAAGCCATGTTGCTGAAAGTGACATTCATCCATAAACCACACCTCACACTGCTCATTGGCCGCCAGGTTCCGGAGTTTTTTTATATGCTCGCTGAGCCCCTTGATCAGCCTTGGCAATTAGTGGACGAGGCTTACGACGACGAAAACCCAGTTGGTGAAACAGGTTTTGGCATTGGCGAACCTTGAGTTCAACTCCAAACTTCTCTTTTATGTGATGGCCCAAAAGCTTGCCATCCCAAAGATTCTGCGAGTACCCAAATTCGCGCGGGGAGCCTCTGAGGTCCTGTGCAAGAATCTCCTTATCTTCTTTCGAAAGCCGAGGAGTTCTCCCAGGACGAGCCGCATCTCGCAGCCCTTGCACACCTGCTTGATTGAAACGCCTCACCCAGTACTGGACAACTCGGAGGCTGTCCCCAAAAAGGGCACTGACCTCTGCGCATGTTTTCCCAAAACAAATAAGCAAGACACAATGAAGACGATGCTGCAATCGAGATTCATCAGTTTTACGGATTTCAGCCTGAATAATCTCTTTTGCCCTTTCTGGATCGGTAACTGTAATCCTTCGCATAGCAGACCCCTCCTTTCGGAGTCTACTATGCTATATTTAAATATTAATCGCAAGATAATAGTGCGTTATGTATAGTTTCCATCCGGAAACCCCGGATTTTTGATACGAGTGGTGATCGCTATACCTCTGATACGATCAAAAAAAGGGGTTTTAAGTTTGATTGGACGTGATTTTCAGTTCAGAATGCTATTATTGACACAATGTTCATGTTTTTGGGCACACCAATGCCTTTATTGGCGCGGTTTTTCATCTGCTTCTGGTCTATGCTGTTTTCAGCTTCAGCCTTGCCAGCACGAGCAGGTTATACGAGACAATGGCACTCCACAGGTAGCGCCTGAAACCGGCTCGCCCCGTCCAGGTGCAACAGGCAAGCCCAAAGGAGCGTTTGAGTTGAGAGATATTCGCTTCAATGCCGGCGCGGAAGTTCTTGAGCTTCCTGTACACCCAGTTGCTTTTGACC
>JAFDED010000164.1 GCA_019310535.1 Deltaproteobacteria bacterium | reverse complement strand
TCTGGCCGAGGACGATGTCCAGACGCGTTCGTACCGTGTACAGATGAGCCGCGTCGCCCGGCCCGGACTCGCCCAGCGCAGCGTGAAGAATGTGGACGAACTCACTTCTCGCGTTCCGAACAAGGAAATACCCCGCAAGCTTGATCAGTTGGAGATCTCGTTCAAGGCGTCGATCGATCCCGCGACCGGAATCTACAAGGCGAGCTGGACGAAGGGCGAAGCCCGGGCCATGGACATCGTGCTGGCCAGCAGCACGGGCCATGGACATCGTGCTGGCCAGCAGCATGCTCGGGGTCGGTGTCGACGTCGTCCGTCTCGGTCTCATGGTCGTCAATGGCCAGCCCAAAAGCACCGCCGAGTACATCCAGGCCACCAGTCGCGTCGGACGGTTCTTCCCTGGACTCGTTTGCACCGTGCTCACTTGGTCCCGTCCTCGAGATCTTTCGCATTACGAGGCCTTCGAACACTACCACGCCACGTTCTACAAGCACGTGGAAGCGCAATCGGTGACCCCGTTCGCTCCCCGCGCTCTTGACCGCGGACTCACGGGAACGATGGTCAGTTGGCTCCGGCTGAGCAATGACGAATACAATCCGAATCTGGGTGCTGAACGGCTCGATAGCGCCTCTAAACCCGAGGTGGCGGACCTCAAGCATCTCGTCTCGCAACGCGGTGCGCGGGTGACCGATTCGAAGGAGGTCCAGCGACTCGCCGAAGAGATGATCGGCGAACGGTGCGACGAGTGGGTGAATGAGGCCACGAGGGGCGGAAGGAGACTCGGGTACGAAGCGGGCAAGAAGCGGAAGAAGGGCGAGGGCGACATCGCGGCGCTCTTGAAGAAGCCCGGCCTGCACGCCTGGGACCACTTCACCGTGCCGCTATCCCTTCGGGAAGTGGAACCCGGCGTAAGGCTGGTGATGAACTCGGATACTTTGCCCAAAGGTCCGGAGTGGAAACCCAGGCCGCAAGAGCCGAAGCAGAAGGGGGGTGCTCGATGAGTCGCATAGCCGTGGGAGATGTGCGCCCCAGCCAACTGCTCTGGACCTACGGTCCGGGGGCTTTGATCGATCTGCCCAATCTCTCCGTCATCACCATGGGGCTGGATCGTTGGGAAGTGGACCGTTGTACACCCATCGAAGAAGCCCGCCTCCTGGAAGCGGTTCGGAGAGTTCTCGGCCAACAGGTCCAACACTTGCGCATGCCGCCCGTCATAAAGGACGAGGGCGTGAGTCCGTTCGCTGCGGAAGCCAAGATCGGCGTGCCGGTCCGTCCGTTTCCTCGTTGGCTGCGTTGCGTGCGTTGCGGTCTCCTCGCCGAGTTCGATTCCGGTCTCTTCAGCATCAAGGAGAACCCCTATCGACCCGATCAGACGCATTTCCTGCACACGACTTGCGAGAAGGGTTCCCATTCCGATGCCGTCCCTGCCCGTTTCCTGCTGGCCTGTCGCAACGGACACCTCGACGACTTCCCATGGCATTGGTTCGTCCATGGGGGCGCGTCAGAGTGCAAAGGCACTCTCCGGTTCTTCGAACGAGGCGCATCGCTCCAGACCGAGAACCTTTGGGTCAAATGCGACGCCTGCGGTGCGGCCAGATCTCTCGTGCACGCATTCGGGGCCGAAGCGAGGAACAACCTGCCCGCTTGCCGGGGCCGTCATCCTCACCTGGACGTATACAACGACGACTGCGGCGAAGAGGCGCGTGCGGTGCTGCTCGGTGCTACCAATAGCTGGTTTCCCATCACCTTGTCCGTACTCGCCATCCCACACACGGGCGACTCATTGAGCCAGATCGTGGAGGATGGATGGGAGGACTTCTCGGATGTCGAATCGGAGGCTGAACTGAAGGGACTGCTTAAGGCTTTCAAGAAGCGCGGGGTTCTGCCGGGAATCGAACGATACGAGGTCGGGGATATCTGGAAGGCCATCGAGGAGAAGCGGAGTGGCGCAGGCGGAGAACAAACGGTATCCGAGGGAGATATGAAGCTCCCCGAATGGGCGGTGTTGACTCATCCGAGTCCCCCGTCCGATTGGCCGCATTTTCTCAGCGAGAGAATCGCCCCGCCCTCGAAGTATTCGTCCGTCCTGGATAGCGTGTTGCTCTTGAAACGTCTCCGAGAGGTCAATGCGCTCATCGGGTACACCCGTGTGGAAGCTCCGGAAGAAACGGACGATCCGGACGAGCGTCCTCCCATGGCGGACCTCTGTCGGGGAAAGCCGGAATGGGTTCCAGCGACCGAGGTGCATGGCGAGGGCATCTTCCTGTGGTTCGACGAGGCGGCGATACGTATGTGGGAATCCAGCGATGCCGTAAAAGTCAGGGACGCCAGACTGATCGCCGGTCACCAGGGTTGGCGGAACGCTCGGCGATTGGACCCGCAGAAGGGATATCCGGGCATTCGTTACGCGATGCTGCACACCTTCTCCCATCTGCTGATACGCGAGCTGGCTATCGAGTGCGGCTACAATGCCGCCAGCATCCGGGAGCGCATCTATGCCAGTTCCGATGGCGACGATCCCATGGCGGGCATCCTGCTCTATACAGCCGCGGCGGACTCGGATGGCACGCTCGGTGGCTTGATCGAGTTGGGAAAACCAGAGAACCTGGGGCGTATGATCGAACAGGCGCTCCGGCGCGCGACGGTATGTTCCTCCGACCCCCTCTGTTCCGAGCACGATCCGGAGAAGGACCGTTCACTGCATGCGGCTTCCTGCCACGCTTGCGCCTTCGTCGCCGAGACCTCATGCGAGCGTGCCAACCGTTATTTGGACCGTTCTCTGCTGGTCGAAACCTTCGATTGCACGGACGCTGCGTTCTTCGACAACCAGGAGCGCTCCCATGGATGATCTCTGGAAAGCGATCGGAGAATTGGCTGCGACGTTACATACGGACAGGATCGCCTCGATAGCCGACGCTGTTCTTCGTCTGAAAACCGTCGACGAGTTCGACCGTGCGATACCCGCGTTCGGTCCGAATGTGGACCACGATCAAGTGGAATGTCTCCGTACGGCTTGGGCTGCCGCACCTCGGATCACGTCGTCCGAGATCGCAGCGGCGTTCAGAGGTGCGGCGGAAGTTGCCGCCCTGATGGACGGTAGCGGTGCCATCGAATTGGTCTGGACCGGTCCTAAGACGGGCCTCATCCCCACGCGCCGCACTGAACAAGTCATCCTTGAAGTGATCGATTCGGCGAAGGACGACATCTTTCTCGTGACCTATGTCTTCTACAAGGCATCATCCATCGTCGATGCCCTGAATGCAGCGACCAGCCGGGGCGTGGATGTGAACATTCTCCTGGAATCATCCAGCGAGCATGGCGGTGCCATCAAAGGCGACAGCGTGAAGACGATGGCCGATGCGGTCCCCCGGGCGACGATCTATGTCTGGGATCCGGCAGCCAAGAAATCCGAAGGAGATGCGTTGTCGGCTTCCGTCCATGCCAAGTGCGCGGTAGCGGACAGCAAATTGGCATTCATCACCAGCGCGAATCTCACCTCGGCTGCGCTCGAACGGAACATGGAATTGGGCTTGCTGCTTCGAGGGGGCGCTGTACCGAAGCAACTCCAGTCGCATCTGAATGCGCTCGTGACCACCAAGATGGTCAGGAAGTGGAAATGAGCCAGATGGAAGAAGGCGTTCGTTATAGGAGAATCCACTGATGCGCAAAAAACCGAAAGCTGATCCGTTTTACTTCGAAATCTCGTTGAGCGTCCTCAACCACCTGGGGCGGAAGCTCTACCGCAGCTTCATAACTGTTCTTGGGGAAGCTATCTCCAATGCATGGGATGCCGACGCAACGAACGTACGGATATATCTGGACACGCAGAAGAACAGGATGGTCATCAAAGATGATGGTCAGGGTATGAACAAAGACGATTTCCAAGAAAAGTTTCTGAAAATCGGCTACTCAAAACGGAAGGATGCGAAACTGTCCGCCAAGAGGCAAAGGCCCTTCATTGGAAGAAAGGGAATCGGAAAGCTGGCCTTGTTATCGTGCGCCGAGCGGATAACCATCGTCTCGAAGGTTCTCCGAGGGCAGTACGTGGGCGGAGTCATCGACAATTCGGGACTCGATAAGGCCATTACCGATGATCTCACCCCGAGAGAGTATCCGCTCAAAGACTGGAATCGCCTTCTACTCAGACGGTACACGAAGAACCATAAACATGGAACGATCATCCTGTTCGAGAACATCAACGATGGCGTCAGGCACAGTATGAGCTTTTTGAGGAAATCGATTGCGCTCTACTTCAGATTTTCCCTTTTGGATAAGAACTTCAACATCTTCCTCAACGACGAGAAGATCACGACGAGCAGCCTTGACGATCTCGCGATGAAGACAGAGTTCCTCTGGGTAATCAATGATCTTCGCGATCCATACATTTCCCACTTGAAAAGCATCTTTAAGTCGGATCGAAATGAATTCAGGAGCCTGAAAGTCAAGGGCGGGATCAAGGGGTTCATCGCATCAGTACAGAAGCCGAGAGATTTGAAGATAACGACTGCGGATGAAAGAGTGGGAGTCGACCTGTTTGTAAATGGACGATTGAGGGAGAAGGACATCTTGAAGCACATGCCCACCGCTAGGGTAGTCGAGAGCTACCTTTACGGGCAGATTCATTTCGACGGCTTGGATGATAAGGTCGACCGGTTTACGAGCAGCCGCGAAAGCGTAGTCGCCGATGACCCGAAATTTGCGAAGGTTATTGATCTATTGAAAAACAAGATTCTCAACGAGGTATTGAACGACTGGGATACGTGGAGAAGAAAGCATAGGAAGGAAGGCGACGCTGAAAATACATCCATTTCGAGAAAAGAAAGGAAGGCCGAGGAGCTCTACAACGTGGTTGCCGAGGAGTACGCGATTCCGGGAGACGATAAATCCGCGAAGCGGATTGATGCGTGGGTGAGCGAACTCGGTGAGGATGCCAAGTTCAACTTCGGCTCGTATGCGGAATGTTTCATCTCAGAAAACCTCATTCGGCGGTTCATTACGGAGACGAAGACGCCTCTGACGAAAGAGGCGAAGACAACCATCGCTGAGTTCCAGCGCAGGGAAAAAGACTCGAAGGAAAAAGGGAACATCAGCATTGAGCTGCGGAAAAGCAATACGAAACTGAGTTATCTGGCCATGGATGACTTGGCAAATCTTGTGGACAAGAGGGACAAGATGAAGAACGCCTCTCTGGCGAGAGACGCTTCGGAATATAAACCGATCCGGGATGCCATGGCGCATACGGCACTGCTGACAGACGAGGCGAAATCCAAACTAACGACAGTTTACGAGAACATGAAGGGGAGGCTGCGGACGCTGTTTTTGATATGCCATGAACTGGGACAACTGGGGTACTTGTCCGAATCGTCCTGAGCGAGTATCTCGCCTGCGAGGTTTCACGGGAAGAATGAGATTCTAGGGAGCTCACACGCTGCCGAAATCGTTGCTGGCCATCTGTAACTGCTGGAAGTCAGGAGGCCCATTGGCACATAAGTGGAAAACCAACTCAACGCCGGCTCCGCCTCGCTGGCAACGGCCTGCTCTTTGATAATCTGTTGAATTACAAAAGCTTACGGGCTTGACAGCCAGATGCAGAGTGGCTATAAGAACTGACTGGCCATGGGCATACGTTAGCTATTGGCGTAATCGGCAATCCGGCCTGCGGGCCTGCGGTCGAGTGCAGCATTTATGCTTGACCCAGCGTTTGAAACTCGTTCGAATAGGGGAGCTTCAAGCCGGTATCGAACCAGATGCCGGCTTCTTTTTTGCGCTCAGCAGGCCATGGCCGACCCCCTCTATAACCCGCTGTCGTAAAGAGATATACGAACGGTGGCCC
>JAFDED010000163.1 GCA_019310535.1 Deltaproteobacteria bacterium | reverse complement strand
TTTGAGGTGATTCTCGATATGGGCTCGGTCATTATATGCCCACACCCGCTCTTGGGGGCTTTCTTCCAGCACGTTGGTGGCGATGCGGCGATGCAGTGGTAATGGTAGGTGTTATTGAATAGCTCCAGCTGTCTGTCCCGCCATCTCAAGACGATAAGACGGAAAGCACTCTTCCCTTTGTTCATCGCGTGCACCGTCTCGGCTGTTTCCCTATCGGTACCTATCCCATCCTTTGTCACATAGGGCTTCCACTCCTCATCGGAATGGTCTTGATGAGCTCTTTTACGCTCTCATCCTTGTCCGCAACTATGGACCACCGGAGCTTTTCGTCCTCAAGATGTTCGATGACCTCGCTGCTGTGATATTCACGATCTAAAATGACTTCTTGCCTCGGGGAATCTTACTCACGCACATGCTCATACAAAGAGGGTTTATATAACGGATGGCTTCAAACCCCCTTCCGGAACGAGGTCTGGGCATATATCTCTCAGCCAGCCGCTCTAAGCCCATGGCTTCAAAAAATTCACCAAACAGGGTAAGCCCGCTCCTGCTTGTCTGCCGACAGGCATGGGCTGTCATCTTCTCTTTCGCCCTTTTTAGCTTGAAAGGCAGTACCGTTTCCCGTACCATATCCTTGCACACCCTTTTGGATTTTGCGGTGCTGCCCGCTGGGTGATGGATATATCCCATCTAACCCATTAATCCAAGAGGGCTTTTTCGTTTTTCAAAGGTCCAATGTCTATTTTAGAGCATGTTTTATAACAAGATAGGATGTCGCTCGCAGAGGCTTGTCTCACAACATCGTATATCCCCCGTCGACGGTCAAAGAGCCTCCTGTTATGTTTGGAGCTTTACAGAGGAATATGACAGCTTGGGCGATGTCTTCAACGGTCTGGGGCCTTCGCAGGGGGATTCGATCCTGTATGATCGACTCAAAAGCCGCTTCCGGGCTGGTACCTCTCTGTTTGCCGAAGTAGGGTGCAAGCACGTTTTTCCACATATGCGTCTCTATGATGCCGGGGCACACGGCGTTCACCGTAACATTATGGGGTGCCGTTTCATGAGCCAGAGATTTGGTGAAACCCAGGACAGCATGTTTTGATGCTGAGTAGTGAGAGTATCCGAGACGGCCCACTTTCCCTGCAACAGAGGAGATGTTAATGATTCTTCCCTCGCCTCTGACAATCAAATGAGGCAGGGCCGCCTTGCAGCACAAAAAGACCCCCTTCGCGTTGACATCCATGATTCGGTCCCATTCCGGTTCTTCCAATTCCGATACGGGTCTCACAGAAATAACCCCGGCGGCGTTTACCAGGATATCCAGTTGGTCATACCGCGCCAGGGTTTTCTCCATCATTTCCGCCACTGACTTGCTGTCTGACACGTCGACGGTCAGAGGAAAAATCTCCGCCCCTTCATTCTTTGCCCTGTCGAGCAGGTCCTGAAATTCAGGGTTCTCGGGATCGAGAATGTCCGCAGCCGCAACCCGCACGTTTTCCCGTACCAGGGCTAGGGCAATGCCTCCGCCCAATCCTCTGGCTCCTCCCGTAACCAGTGCCACTTTATTGGATAATTCCATTTTTACTTCCTCCCTATAACACATTGTTTCCCCAAAACGGTCTTATTAAAGCGCATAAGAACAGGTCATCTAAAACATGATCAAATCGGGCGCGCGGCCGGTCTGCCATCACATAAAACAGGACCTTCCGGCAAGAATTATATGACATCACCAATTATTCTCCATCAGAGTATCCCGTAACGCTCCGGATGGATTGACTAATAAGCGCTTTGTTGTATGCTTTAACCATATCGCTCAAGAAGACGATGCCCAACAGCTTTTTAGGGTTCTCGGGACTGACCACGGGAAGTGTATCGATCCCCTTGGAGCCAATTTTTTTGAAAGCGTCCTCCAGGGTTTCCTCTGGAAATATGGTGATTACATTTTCTGTAGCGAGCTCTTGGGCCACCAGGAGATACTCAAGCCCTTTATCGAAGAGGTAGTTTCGAAAGTCCTCAAAACTCAGGATTCCAGTCAAATTTTTGGATGAATCCACCACGGGAAAAGTGGTTTGAGACTTTGTCGGGATCATCTCCAGCAATTGCTTCAAAGTAACACTCTGATGAACGGTTTCCACCGAATCCTTCATAATTTCGCGCACCGAGATACTTCTCAGAACCTCAACATCCTGGCCTGCCCGGATATTTACGCCTCTTCGGATGAGCTTTAGCGTGTAAATGGATTCTTTTTTTAAGGCCGTGCTGAGCAATGTGCTCAAAGTGCACGCCAACATCAGAGGAAGGATGATCTTGTAGTCTCCTGTCATTTCAAAGACGATAAGCATGGCCTGGATGGGGGCGTGAGTGGTGCCTGCAACCACGGCTCCCATGCCAACCAGTGCATAAGCACCCGATGGAGCCACAAGGTCCGGCCAGATGGAATGAAGCAGCGAACCAAATCCACCACCCGCCATTGCTCCCATGAAAAGCGAAGGAGCAAAGATTCCCCCGGAACCGCCTGAACCTATAGTCAGGGACGTGGCCAACAGCTTCAGGAATACCAATAAAAACAGTAACCACCAGGCCATCTCTCCCCACAAGGCGGGCTGGATGGTGTCATATCCCACGCCCATTACATGGGGATAGAACACACCGATAACACCGATGCACAGACCCCCCAGAGCGGCCTTTGAGTATTCGGGGATTTTGAGAGCGTCAAAAGCATCTTCCGCCTTATACAAGGTTACGGTGAAGGCCAGGGCCACGAGCCCGGAAAGTAATCCCAGTATCATATAAAAGGGAATTTCCAGTGGGCTTACCAGTTGGAATTGCGGTATTATGAAAGCGGGATAATCTCCAAGAAAAGCCCGTGATACCGCCGTGGCCATGACACTTGACAGCACAACAGGGCCGAATGAAGCGATGCCGAAATCTCCCATGATTACTTCCAGCGCAAACAGGCTTCCCGCTATAGGGGCATTGAAAGTGGCGGCGATTCCCGCCGCAGCACCACAGCCGACCAAGATTTTCATGCGCGCTGGGGGGACTTTAAAAAATTGTCCAAGCGCCGATCCAATAGAGGAAGCGATCTGAACGATGGGACCCTCTCGTCCCACCGAGCCACCTGAAGCAATACAAATGGCTGATGCCAAAGATTTAACCGCCACCAGGCGCTTCCTGATCCTTCCTCCCTTCAGCACAACAGCCTCAATCACTTCAGGAACACCGTGGCCTTTCGCCTCCCGGGCGAAAAAAAATATCAGTGGTCCAACGAGTATTCCCCCAATCACAGGGGCCAGAAGAATTCTAAACCAAGGCACTGCATCTGTAAGAGTGACAACATCACCCGCACGGGTGTAAAAAAGATGTTGGAAGGACAGGATAAGATATCGAAAGGCTACAGCGCCCAGGCCGCCCAATACACCCACCAGAATCGCCAGTCCAACCATGACTGTATATGAGTTAATGACCGGCAAATTCATCCTGGATAGAATAGATGGTTTTGCATTTGGCTTGGTAGCGACCACGATTACAAAAACCTCCTAAATGTTCAAAATAGTTTCACGGTACTGATTTTCAATTTTTTTTTACTGTATTTATATCCATTCAGGCGCCCCGGAGAAAACTAAGACCCTCAAGTCTGCTTCTTGAAAATTGAAGTTGAAGCGTCCCAACTTTTGCAGAAAAAATAATTAAGCCTGCTTTAAGCAGGCATACGCAGTTTCCAAGGTCGTCTGTTACCGGCATTGCCAGCGAGATAACTAAACTCTTTATCTTGGAATGAAAAGCACTATGGCTATTGGCTTGTCTGCTTCAAGCGGCGCGGGCGCGCGCGGATCTTCAGCAACATTTCCTGGATACGGGCACGCACTTCCTTTACGTCAGAAGGATTTTCCTCAAACCTCAAAAACGCCTGCAGCTCTTCGACGGCCTTTGTGTAATCCCCCTGTTGTTCGTAAATCAATCCCATATTATGATGGGCGTATGCGTTGTCCGGTTCAAGTTGGAGTATACGGGTGTAAATCTGCAATGCCTCCTCAGGACGACCCTGCTCGTTCAACATATCGGCCAGGTTGAACTGGGCGGGAATGTATCCAGGATTTCGAGATATTGCCCTGCGAAATGCCTCCTCTGCGCCGGCTATTTTCCATTGTTCGCGCAGGGCGAGACCCAAGCTGTTGAATGCTTCCACACGACCCGGATCCACCTCTGTGGCCCGTCGAAAGGCTTTAACCGAATCATCCCACCGGCGTTGGGCCGCAAGAACCCTGCCCAAATTGTAATGGGCCATGAAGAGCCGGGGCAATGCCTGAACAGCGTCTCGGAACGCTTTTTCAGCCTCCTCAAAGTTGTTTCGGGCCATATGGACGGATCCCAGATTCAACAGGGCAAAAGCATCTTTCGGCTCGATCCTGAGCGCTTCCTGGCAGTTGCTGAGCGCCAGGGTGTATTGACCTTGCGAGAGGTAAATCCTGCACAGGTTTACATAAGCCGGCTCAAAATCTTTCTTTGCTTCGATGGTGCGGAGATATTCTTGTGCGGCAAGGTCCATGAGTCCCATATCTTCATATACATTGGCCAGGTTATAGTGGGCCTGTGCGTAACCGGGATCAATCCGGATGGCCTCTTTGAACGCCTTCTCAGCATCCCTCCTACGCTGCAGGCGATGGTAGACATTCCCCAGGTTATTCCATGCAGCGGTATATGAGGGGAGGAGCTTGATGGCCTGCTGATACATATCTATGGCGTCCTGCCATCGTCCCCGATGCTGATAGATGACACCGATCTTGTTAAAGGCGTCGGGGTACCCCGGACAGAGTTCCACGGCTTTAAGGTAACGGGAAAGCTCACGGTCCGACCGGTCTCCAATGGAGATGCCGAGCGTCACCTCCCGGCGAGCTTCATCGCAGGGGCCATTCATCGCTGTGATATTCAATGGCCCAACCATGGCCGCAATCAACGCCGCAATAAATATCCTTTTTCCCATTATCGTCTCTTTTTTACAGATAGGAACCCTTTATCATTCTTCATCTCTAAACTAACAAATGTATATCAAGTTCTTGGGAACAATACAATAAATAAAAATAATGCCTATTAACTCTAAAACGTCATTTAATAGATAATACACCTTTTCCCCAATTCCTTTTTCTGTGTGAGAGATAAGAAAGGTAGTTTTTCCGTTGAATCCCGCGTACCATTTCTATGGCA
>JAFDED010000081.1 GCA_019310535.1 Deltaproteobacteria bacterium | reverse complement strand
GGATAAACCTTTGGTTGCAAGAGCATTTGAATCCCACTGTATTTCGAGTTCTTTCGCCATGTTTTTAGCATCCCCAGTAGGTTTCAGAATGCTATTCAATACGGCTCGTAACCCCGTAACGGATTCTGCTGTTGATAGTCCACCAGCGGTTAGCTGCGCTAGCGAAGCAAACATCTCTTCACTCGCAACCCCGGCACCCTTGAATAGAGGGGCGACTTTACCGACTGTTGCACCCATCTCGGCTATATTTGTTTTACCCAGTTTTATCGCGATCTGGGTCTGGTCGAATATCCTACCTGTATCAGCCGTTGTCAGTCCGAATGCGTTCATAATCGTTGTACCGAGGTCTACTGCGTCTGATAGCTCTCCAACTCCGGCTTTAGAAGCAATAGCTGCTTTTCCCAAAAAAGTAATTGCGCTACCTTCGGGAATTCCGGCAGAGATAATATCGTATAATGCATCCATACCTTGATTTAGGTCTGTACCTACGGCCTGCGATACATCGAATACACCTTTCTTTAATGCATCCAGATTTTCGATCCCGAGCGTAGCGACATTACCGACACGTTCCCCGAAATCCGCAGCTTTTGAGACGGCACCGCCAAGTGCGCCCGTAATGGCGACACCTACAGCCGTCATAGCGATTCCGACCTGCGTCCGCATGCTCTCGAACGTTTCTGTCAGCTGCTTTGTATCGCCCTTGATGCGTAAAATTGCATCGCCCAGATCAATCGCCACGACCATATTTCCTTATCGCGTCATCTTCACTCAACATTCGTTTATCGTTCGTCTGCATATCGAACGTATCCAGTTTCTGCAACGCCCATCGCATGTCTACCAACAGATTGAACTGTTCGTCCGTCAAGAGCTCGTCGATTTCGCATGGGAGTTTGTGCCATTCTGCGGCGAGTCGGGCGTATCCGATAGCTTCTCGCCGTTCTTGATCCCATTTGTGGAGCCGTTGTTTGAACTTCCGTTCTGTTGCTGTTTCTGGTACTCGACGCCCAGCCGCCAGAGCTTTTCGAGCGGCCCGGATTTTTCGCCATTGTTCAGCCCAAGCGCCCGTGCGAAAGGGCCAAGAGTTACCTTCAATATCGACCATAGAGCGATCTGCCATTCTTCTTCCGTCGCACCGGTATCCCTGTCATCCAACCGCTCACGGTCAACTTCGATGTTTGGGCAATAAATATACACCAACTCGTATGCTTCATCGAGCTTCTCGGTATAACCAAGTATCAGCACATCGGCAATCTCTTCCGCTGTGACGGTAGCCTCATGAGACGAGGCCAGTCGGAACAGTTCTATCGCCCGACGAATGAAATCTCGATGTTTACTAAGAGCCGCCCGAAACTCTTTTGATCGGGTTTTGGTGGTAGGTTTGATCTCATAGACTTTACCGGCGAGAGTAATCTCGATAGGTTCTCGATCAAATATCTGCCGGTCGGTTCGCGGTGTGGTCAATACATCCTTGAGTTCCACTATATGCCCCTCCTATTGTCTGTGTCATATCTGATTCCGAAACTGCACTGTGCCCCGGTCGTACGTGATGGTCAAATCGACGGCCATACCCAATTTGACGCGCGTATAACAACACCATTTGTCATAACAGGCTTGTTTCGCCAGCGTTTCGGTAGGGTAGACGCCGAGACATGTCCAAAGACCAGGCTTCCGCGTCGGGAACCGCGCTCTCCCGACGACATAAACCGTACCCGTTTTTTTCGACTGTTTCGTTACTTCCCGATCGCTCATGTTTGTGCTCTCCTCTACGATGTTAGCGGGATGATACGGAAGTTGGCGGCACCTTTTTTTGCGCCCGCGCTATCATCCTCAAAACACATAAACGTATAAGGGGTACCCGTAAACTCTGTGTTCGTGATCGTCTGTGTGAGTTTACCGTCGTTGGCGACCTTTTTGAGCCAATAGACGTTGTTGTCGGTCACTACAGCTACCCGCAAATATTTTGTGTTGCCGTCCGCTGTCAGATGTTCGCCGACATGACTTGCTTCCGGCAACGCCAACGTCAGATGCTTGTCGTCACATCGTAACGATGCAAAAGTCAAAGATTCGAGACCCATACGGATCGGATGTTCGCTACTTTCCATCAACGATCCGGCGATCCGTTTTTTCTTCGTCTCCCGCACCCATGTCAACACGGCTCCAGCATCACCGTCAGGCTCTTCAACTCGCGTAAACCCCGCACTTATCCAGTCGGTACTGGATGTGATGGAGTCCGGCAGTTCGGCTGTCGGCCATTCCGCGTAATAGATGTCATTGTAATCGATCGCTGAGTATTCTTGTGCCATCGTTTAGCTTCTCCTTTCAAACGTTAGTGGAACACCGAAATGAAACTATCGGTGATCGCTGCCGCCGTACCGGTATAATCGAGTTCAATCTGACCGATGAAATCTCCGGACGGCTGGTTAAACGTGCTCGGGTCGAACGGGCCGAAAAGTTTGGCCGTCGTCAACCCGACGTCTACACCGGGTGTAACCGTCCCGGTCACATCCGCGATTGCCAGCCCATCGGTCGTGCCGCCAGACACGAAATCAAAAGTCAACGTATCCGCAGCATCCGTATTGACCATCAACACATAGGTTCGACCGTCGTTGGCAAAGGCGTCACCGTCGCCGGTATCACCCGCGTCAACAGCCGTTTCCGTCAGAGCGGTGTTCGAGAATCCGGGTGTGTCTACCGTAATACTTGCACGTGCCATTGGTTGTAGTCTCCTTTCTCATGCTATTTGAACGCCACCAGGCTAACCCCGGTGTTATCGTCCATGGTAAACGTTACATATCCCGCATCGTCGCCTGTCCGGTGGTTGAACCGTTCGACCGGGAACGGGCCGAAAATCCGATGTTCTAGCGTGGGTACGCTCAAAGTTCCGCCGCCGTCATCGTTCACGAACGTAACCGTATCACCATAGATCGTGTCCGGTAGAACCGGCGTGATGTTACATGCCCCGGCCCCATCGTTGATTACCAACAACAACGTTCGGCCATCGTTCTTGAACCGATTACCGGCGATCACACCGGCCTCTTCGACAGTCGATATTTGGGTACCGTCACGTCCGACTGTCACGACGCTAATTTCTGTGTACACTGACGCCATAAGTGTTTACCTCCTGTTGTGTTTCTCAGACCGCTGTCGGCCCAAGGTTTGCCGAAAAGAATACGAGCACGTATCGCCACGGTGGATTCGTGTCCGGTTCCGTTATCTGTTGGCCGCTGGTCTCGATGTTACCTCCTATGTAGCGACCGGACGTTACGTTCGTGCCATGTCCGTTACGTATCGCGTCGCAGAACGCGCTGGCGACCTGTTCCGCGCCGTCCCAACCGTCTGGCCCTCCGTAACATTTCGCTTGAAGAGCCATATTGCTCAACCGTTCTCCGCGAGGGCCGCCGCCGCGTCGGGAGATCACGATACCTTTCTGCCGGCTGCCGTCCCAGATGCTTGTCGGCGGCGGGTGCGGTATAAACACATCACCAGCAACCTGCGCGTACAGGTCGGTACCTGGTCGCGTCAGATATTCGCGGAGAATCGTTTTGTCATCGACCGTGTCGCTTGTACCAGCCATGGGTCACCGTTTCCCTGCAATGTTCGTCAACGCGGCATCGAGTTTTGGTTTATCCCGCTCGTATGCCGGGTAAATGTATGGATACGGATTCATCTTCCGTGTACCGATCTCCAGATACCCGCCATATCCGCTCGATGTCGCTACGATCACGTCTATTTCGCCCCGTTTAGATTCCTTGTCCGCGCCGGAACTGTCGATCTGACCCGCTCCTGTCGTAAGCGGCCCGAACTGTGTATCGTCCGGCCCGGATACGGCCCATCCGATCCGCCGCGTATTGTTGCCAGTACGGTCGGTATACGGATGGTCCCGTTTAGCTGTCGCCACGATACGTTGTGCGGACTTCACGTATTCAGTAGCGACGGGTACGATTAGTCCGCGTTTGATCGCTTGTTTGTTAATCCGTACAATTACATCGCTTTTGAACGGCATACCTATAGAACCCCCTTGATCAATACTTCCATATGATGTTCTTGGGCACCCGCATCGTCCGGTCGACCGATCACACTGAACACCGCTTCAACATCCGTATCAGTTCGATCTTGCGAGACGGCTATACTTTCACCGGCGCTGTTCTTGATGTCGGTTATCCGATCATCTTTGGAAATCGATTGTGTCTTGAGCAGGAACAGTCGGAAATCCGCGCTGACTATTTCACCGGCTACCGCAACCACATCAGTGCTTTTGATCGGGTCGGGTCGACAGGGCACACCCGGTTCGGTGTCGGTGATATAGTCGTAGATCGGTAGACCGCCACGGTCAGTGCCGACAGCGGTTTTATGCTGGACGGTGCACGTATGCGTGAGTAGCCCGACATAATCGGTTGATTCTACAACAGTCGCTAACGTCATCGGGTTTAGTTCCTCATAGCATCGTTCACAACGATCCGTTGCGCTATCGCGTTCGTATGGGCAAACTGGATAACCCCTATAGCGGTCGGTACAGGCGGGTCGGTTACCATCTTGTCAAACTCGGCAGCCATATTGCGGTACGCGTCAGCCATACTTTTCCTGTCGATACTGTAGTTCCCAATCCGTTCGGCTTTGTGCAACAGAGTCGCAGACGCTGCCAACGATCGACATGATACGGACGCTGCCGCATAGACGTTTTCCGTCCCGCCGATAGCCGACAGATCGAGAAACGCTTGAATCTGGGCGACCGTAAACAGTTCCGCCGCCGTATCGCCGATCAATAGCTGTACGAGTTCAACGTTGGTCATGGGTTATTACTCCGCGTATTCGTGGAACCCGACATAGAAATCTATCTGGGAATTGTCGGTCGCGTTCCACGCCTGCAACCACACTTTCGTTATGTCACAACACATGCATGGCATAATCAGGTTCGTTGGGAACCCGGCGGTCTCTTGTGGCGACGTCGAATCAAACTGCACCATAAATTCGCTGTATTGACCCGCGGTTATAGCGTCGGCCATGGTGCCCGAGCCATAAATGAACCGCAGTTTATACGGGGTGTCGTGGTCAACACTTACCACGAACAGGCGGTGCAGATGGAACCGTGTCATACCTTCCCGTACCGGTGTATCGTCCGTACCAATCAACTTTGCGGCATCGTTTGCGTCCGTACCGTACGCGTTGTTACCAGACGTGGCTACGAACGGTACAAGTCTATCGGCGGCCCAGTTGTCACCGCTCTGGTCTGCACTGATACCTCGCCATACCTCTTGATTGTGTATATGCCCGTTGAGACGCGATAGCAAAACTACCGCCGGGTCTTTTCCGTCGATCCGTTCGTATCCCATGATACCCGCTAGCCTCCGACTCCGCGATAAGCGACCTCAAGCCCCCATGTGCGCCCGTTACTGTTCGGATAATCTATGTTGACGGCGTCACCTCCATCGACAATTTGTCCGTCGCTACCGTCACCGAACATATAGGCATAATCCGTCAACCCATTCATCGCTTGTGTTACGAGCACGGCGTCATAGACGGCTGACACGGCAGAATCTATCGAGACGATTAGGTCTTCCGCTGCCGATGCACCGCTTAAATGCAGTCGTATCTGCATAATGCGCCATTTATCCGTCATCGTAACGCTTTCGGCGATGGCGCCCGTACCGGTCGCGCGATGGAACCGTACATTACTTTCGTTGTCAAGAACTCCGCTCATGTTATTCAGTCTCCCCTGCATGTCGTTCCCGACATCGGGTTTCGATTGCGGCCAGCTGTACGCTATGTCGAGCGACAGCATCAGAGATACCGTTATTGATAGTGCGCTCAAGCGCTCGCAGCCGTACATGTTGCGAGGCAGTGTTCCACACGAGGGCACCGATGTTCGTCGCACAGAGCGCAAATATAGCCGTCTCCGCCGCTGTTAAATTCATACCGATCATACCTATCGTCCCTCCTATATGAGAGCCGGGCCAGAGGGGCGAAGTATTCGCAACCGCACCATGCGGTAGGAGGGGCCCTACACCCCTCCGGCCCGTTCGGGTCTCTTCGACAGCAACCAGAACCTAACCCGTACCGGTGGACGCCCAGCAAGCTCGGGTTTCGACCGCTGCCCCATAGAATACATGGCGGACACGATAGAAGATGTTATCGGTCGCGAAATCGCCCGTGAACGATGACAGATCGCCCATACCGGCCAACCCGACCTTATCAGACTTCTTCATCACGATCTCAGGATTCTCGTGACCTTTCATAAACGCGATTTCACCGGCAGCTATCTGTGCCGGATCGCTGAACAGAGCCCATGCGGTTGTCGGTGTGGTGGTATCGACAAACGGTTGCCATTCGTTTACTATCAGTTGCAATCCCTGTTGAGAGATAACGTTTGTGGTTGGATATGCAAACGGGCCACCTTCGTCACTTTCAGGGTACAGCCACATCTTCTGCACGGAATGTAGTATCTGTTCCGCCGTGAATTTCAAGGCCGGGGGTACAACCAGATATTTCGGCGCGTTCATAACCGGTTCGTTCGTGTCCGGATGCCGATACGCGATCATCGCTTCGTATGCGGTTTCCAGAGCACCGATAGTCAGAGGCGCAGTCGAAGCGGCTGCGTTCCCGAAATTGGCAGCTATCGGGCCAGCCGCATTCCAATACAGCGTGGTGACGAACCACTCGATCGTGTTCCGCACCGCCATGGCTAAATCCTGAGCGCATTGGCTGAACAGACCGAGATCGTCGTTGAGGAAGGCTTCCCACGAGAAATCGAGTTGACGACCCCATTTGCGCAACTTGTACTCAGTCTGGTCTTCTTCGTATTCGGCGGCCAGATATTCGCCTTTCTCCTGCACCTGTTGGAGCCGCATCGTGACGTAACCGGATTTTCGGAACGTTTTGATCGATCGGAAATCCGCTACCGGAGCCCGTTTCCGCAGAATCTGCATCATCTTCGGCTGTACAGCCTTATAATGGCTAAGCAGTTCTCGGGCCACGCTGTCGCCGAAAAGGTACGGGAAATCGCTCGTCGTCATGGCTTCCTGCAACTGATATAACCACCGATGTGTCGGCAGTTGATCCCGATTCTCCATCAGCGCATTGAATACATCGAGCCGCGCCAGATGGTCGGGTGTATTGATTCGAGAGAGACGATTTTCACGGTACCCAACCCAATCGGCGCTTTCATTCATCTCTGTAAGTGTTATCGGTTGAGGCATTCGTCATGTTCCTTTCTTCAGTTTGAGGATTCTGTTCTACGTCCTGGACGGCGTTTTCGTGCGCTTTCCAATCACCTTCAACGGCTTTAATCAACTCGAACTGTGCTTCCAAATCTCGAACTTCCCGCTCGATCTCGGTGACCGCCCGTTCGTATTCGATTTGTTTCCGAGCTAACACCGCTAACCGATTGATCATTCGTTCACGTCGTCGCCGTAACCGTTCCGGCAGAATCGCTATTTCGCTCATTATCCCCTCCTTATTCTGTTCTGCATTTACGTCCGCAGGTAATAGACGTATACCGTCATTTCACCAGCACTGATGCTCGTGAAATCCGCTCCACCTGTCACTGTAACCCGTACCGTAACCGCCGCACCGATCCCCGCAGCCGCGTCGCTGGTCGGAATAGCTCCAACCGTACCGGCAGCCAACACCGACTGGGTGGTATCTTCCGTGAACCGGTCAAGATCACCGTCTATCCCGGCCTGTACTACCGCGGTCGTATCGCCCGTAAACCCGGTCGCAACCACGAATTTACATCCGAGCGGTATTGCACCTATCGGCAAAGTCGGCGTCAGGTCGATATATCCGGTCGTATCGGTATTGTCCGTGAAATCATCGTAAGCTACAGTCTCGGAGATGAAATCGACGAACAGACCCGGTTGCGGATGCGCATGTACCTTCACAGCGATCACCGCCGTTGCACCGGATGTAACCGCGCCGAGCGCGACCCCGAACGGTGTACCGCTGCTGTCAGGGCTGAGCACACCTGAGCTCGATATGAACAGATCGTCACCGATCGCTACGGCAGTGTCACCGTTATCGTCTGTCCCGACCACCGACAGATACCAGATACCCTCGGTATCGACTGTCACGTAGTCGGTAGCACCCGACGCGCTCAGGAGCGAGACGCCGACTATATCGCCGACAGCTACCGGATCACCTTTATCAACGAATCCATCAGCGTGTGTCGGATGGGTCAACGAGGATTCGAGTAACATTACATGTCGACCTTCGTATGTGCTGGACGCCTGTGATCCGGCAGGCATCAGCAACGCGTAACCTCCACTTGCGTCAAATGTAGGCATTCTTTAGTGTCCTTTCACGTAGGTTGTGGCCATTTGCTCGGCCGTGTCGTTGTCATACCCCTGTTCCTGATAGTGCTGTTTCATCGCTTCGTGCAGCCGTTCGGCGACTTTACCCGCATCGTTGTCATCGGCAGGCCTTGTATTACCGAGCTGTTTCACGATCCCGGCTTCAGTCAGCTCAGCCAACTCTTTCTTGGCAGCCTCGATAGCCTCTGCAACACCATCCACCGTTTCCGCCTCGACAAACTGGTCGGTCAATCTGGCTTTCGTCGCGTCGGGTAGCTCGGCTTCCGCTATCAGGCTCTTGATAGATTCCTGCGCTTCCAGCTTCGCTTTCTCGGCTTCGTTAGCCGCAATCTTCGTCTTCAGTTCATCCCTCTCAGCGGTGAGCGTATCGACACTCTCTTTAAGTTCCTTCAGTTCCCGTTCTGACTCACTCATACTGCGTATCTCCCCATCGAGCGTACCCTTGACCTCGGCTGCGACCTGCTCGATGATGTCCGGTCGCCGCTCCTTCAACCCCTCCAAAGTTATCACGTCTACATCAAACTCATCTTCTGGTCGGGCCGACTCATAACATTCCACCATACCGCCCGCCCCGGGATAAGTGACGAAATCCACCGATCGACCTCGTACGATACGTTCGATGAAATCGGTTTTATGCCCTTCAATTTCCGTTTTGTACGCTTCACCCGCAGCAACGATCGACGTACCCATTTCACTGAGCAACCCGGCCTTTTTCAGGTTCGACATTTTCCCTTTCAACCAGTCTTCGATGATCGCTACTCGGGCTTTGATACTACCGTCCTCGGCCACGAACACTGACTTCGGTTTGATCTGCGCGACCCATTCCCGAATAGAGCGTTCCGGTTTCGCCCGTTCTTCAGCAGAGGTCTGATGATCTGCGAACATCTTGAGCCCCTCGAACACTTTATAGTCCCGAGCTAGAGTTTCTTTTGGATAGAATCGTTGTTTACTCTCATTGAACCCCGGTTTGATAATCGTGATCGTAGCTTCTCCGAGAGCTTCGTCATAATCCGATTCCAAAAGTGTAGACGCTTCCCGTGCGATTACTCGTTTCATAGGCTCGTTCTCCTTCACTGCTTTCGGTATATTTTTCGGTTCGACTTTCAACGCCCGATAGGCCGCTCGGATACGTCCTTTCACTTTCGCCACGTCTTCAGCCGGTATCTGTACTTTCTGGCCTCGGAACCCTCCGGGTGAGAACGCAGCAGCGGCGGCCCCTAACTGTTTCCGCGTAACTTTCAGACTCGGACTCTCCCACAGACGCAACTTCCACGTGCTGGGTTTATCGGGGTCAGGCACATACGCATAGGCCTCGGCAGGGAACTTCTGTCCGTCTTCGGTTTTCATCGGGCGCGCTTCCCGAATAGCATCGATAACCGCAACGTCTGGCACGACGCCTTGCTCGATCCATCGCGTTATCGCCCGGTCGTGGTCAGCAGTAACTTCGCGTTCAGCACATAGTTCCAGCACACGATCAAGCGATTCGTGCGCATCTGTACCTACCATAGGTGTCCCGCATTTCGGACAGGTCTGCGAGGTACACGGTATACCACGTTCGTGTTCGGCGGTCGTAGCGCATTGTGGACAGAGACAAACGTCCGTGCCTCCGTCCTGTTGTCTGCTTTTCCCCACACCTAACCCTTGACCTCGCGTTTCTGTTGTGGTCGTCATATCTCTTCCCTCTAACGGTTCACCACAGTTTGGACATTTCGTCGGATACCGACCGGGATATACCGGCACGACCTGACCGCAGACTGGACACGTGAGTTTCGTTTTGCCCGTCCTACCCATAGCATTGGCCATACCTTTCGTGATCGTTGCTTCCTCCGATTCGATCTCGGTTGTCTCGGTCTCTTTGATCGTGCCGTTGGCGATGCGGAACGCCTGCGCTTCGCAATCCTCACCGCCGGTTGATTGACATCGTTCGAACGTAGCATTCCACGTCGCGACCCATTTCGCTTTGGCTTTCGCGTCCAGCTTTTTCACGTTTGGCGGTAAGTCCGGACTGTCCACCCTATATGGCATATCGCCTCCAAAAAAAAGAAAAGCGGCACACTATCAGAACTATCATTGAGCTCTGTCAGTATGCCGCGACTATGACCCTTAATCGGCTGCGGGTAGCTAACCGGGAGCCGTAGGTATATACAGCGGGGGCTATTCAGCTATATTTGTCTTATTCCATGGTGTAATCCTTATGCCATATCTGCGATGGCTTCGAGTGTCTGGTTATAGATCGTCTCGATATTCGGTTTCATGCTGACAAACACAGGGTTGTGTCCGCCACCAAGTAAAGACCATCTAATTTTATCGTTCTTGATCGTTGCCTGCACTTTGTAGTCGCGTATCATTTCAACTTCGGGACATTCGTTCCACAGTTTCGTCGCCATATTAACCGCTGTATCGTTGTCGGCGGACGTTGCTACACATTTGATCTTGCAATGTTCACAGACAATAAGATATTTGTATCGAGGCTCAACCTCGGCGATACCTGTCTGCCACCATAGACCGTATCGGCATATGGATTCTTCCGTTCGCGGGGCTGTTCCGCAACATGGACAGGCTCTAACCATTATTACGCTCTCTTATCGCCGCGCGCACATCGCGCACATCGATTTTGTTGTGTTTGCTTGCTTTTTTGATACTCGCAAGATCGATCCTGTGTGTCTCTGCCAACGCGATCGCTGCTTTTGACGCGAGAGGAGACACCGGCTCCGGCTCGGCATTCAGAATCTCGTCAAGACTAGGTTCGTGATATACGCTATCTTGATCAACGAGGATACTGTCCTTATGGTCGCTCGGTTGGATTTCAGCGTCGTTCGGCGTGACGCGCACCATACGAGCTACAGCATCACTGGCGGCTTTTCGCGCAGCAGCTTCTATGTCGGATAAGGAAGTCGGCGTCGGTACCTGGTCGGTCATTGCTCCGGTCTGTAACGATAGAGGGACATCCACATCCCTAATCCGCTCACGGTTCGCGAGCCGTACGAGTAGATCATATGCTTCGCGCGGGAACGTGGCTCTGCCATGGTAGCCGACACAATCGGCACTTTCATACGACGGCAGGGAAGATTGGCGGTCGATAGCCCACTTGCAGGTGCGCAAAAAGTCGGCGAAACATTTAGCGCAATCGATCACTACCTGGTCGCCTTCAACACGCACACTCAACCGTGGTTTATTGCCACCCACCATAATCCGCAATCTGCTCTTATCAGCCATACTTCTGTTTCTCCTCTTCTCTGTTCGCGCCGAGACCCAGATTCCGTTCAATCGCCTTACAGATGAGCAACAGCCCGCGCCGTACGGCGACCCACAAGATTCTATTAGTATCAGTCATAGTTTACTCGATATACGGGGTTTATGTCAACCCCCAAGTCCCAACAAGTTTGCTAGCCCTTCCTCGGTCGCACCGAAATACACTTCCGTACACATACATCTCGGATGATAGAGTGGATGCATATCGCCGCTCGAATGAGGTTGATCGATCGGTATCCGACCGTCCGCTTCGTTGATAGCGCAGATGTCATCAAGATCGGTGGTCTGGATGGACTCTTTCTCCGTCGCACCGACCGCTTTGTTCGCGTGATAAGCTCCGTCGCTCACCGCTTGTCCCATTTCCGTCCGAGCAATAACTTTGCTTTTGTTTGTCCCGATTTCCTCAAACCGATCTCTCAACATCTTAGCGAGTTCCGGCACGCTCCGCTGTGTTTCGAGAGCTTCCGCTATCACTGTCGATAGTTGTTTGGCCGTATCGTCTGTAACGCCCGTCACTAGCTCGCCAGCATACGCCTTGGCCTGTTTGATAACCGATTCCGGCAGCATAGCAGATGCATCAAATGGTGGGACTTTAAGCTTGAACTCGTCAATCCACGCTTGTAGGTCACCCTCGAATCCGGCAGCCAGCCCCTCTTGAATGCTACTGTTCATCAAGACCTCGAACTGCTCGATACCATCCTCCAGCCATTCTGTGAACAGGACGAAGAAATCATCGACCGGTACATCGGCTTCTTGCATTCCCGACAGCCGTTGCCGATACAGGGCTGATACGGTGGTAAGCGGCAGCTTGCGTGCCCGCGCCCGGAACCAAGGGAGTATCTTGCGTTCGGTCTTACGTGCCAGCCGTTTGCCTTCGGGACTCTGGGGCCCGAGCCGTTTAGCTTTATTGACCCCGGCCGCCGACCGTTCCAGCACACGGTGTAAGTGCACATGTGGATGGTGGCTGAACAGAGCCCGTGGCGCATCGATACGTCTCATCGAGCGATTACCTCTTGCAACACTTTGTGTATCATTGCGCGCACATTATGCCCTGGTATCTGTTTGTATACCTCGGTCAACTCGTCGATTACACTCGCTGGATCGGTCACACCCAACAGCGTCAACACGTGTTTCGCCAGTTCCGTGCTGTCCGCCAACGAAGGAAACGAACGGACGGCTTTCTCGGCACCGTCGATCAACGGGCCGACGTCCTGTTTCCGAATCGGTTCCCCTTTGACCGTAACGACACGTTGTTCTTCGGGTACACTCATTTGTTCCAGTACCCACTCGAACAGCAGTTGATAAGTATCGCGCCAGAGCTCTTGATACGCCTCAAACGCTTTGAACATCGGGGGTTCCATCGAATCGGCGGTTGCCAGTCGGAAGCTGTTGCCGAGCCCATAATAATGGGGGAAGATACCGCTACCGACACCCACCTGTTGCATAAAGAGTTCAGCGTCCACCTTCGCAGCGTTCGCTCCGGTCTCTTGTTTCATAGACGATAACGTCGCCCCGGCGTTTTCCAGAAACATCGATCCCGGTACGGCGGGCGGATTCGTCTCGCTCGATGATTCGGTTAGACCTGTACCGAGTTGCGTTTTGACAGACGACAAACCAGCAGCGTCAGCCAACAGTTTCAGCTTATAAGGAAACATCGCTATGGCTCTGGCTACGGCAGCCCGCGCAGTCATAAACTCTCGATACTGCCGAGCCCAATCCATATCTGCTATCACGCTGGATTCACCTCGTAGTCCACGTCCGCCCAGTTTGACATGGAAGACTACCGCATCTGCAAGTTCGCCTGTTATAGACTGATTCTCGCCGTTGACAGCGTCACCTATCCCATCCCACATCCAGTCTCGATAGAGCACCGTCCGTTTTTGCGATCCAACGAAATATCGTCGTACATACAGACGCGGTTCGTTTCGATCTTCCGGGTTCGTCAGTATATCGACAATTTCCAACGGATCAAGTTTCCGGACTTTCGGTATGTCGGGGCCGGCGGGAAACAGGGTGAAGAACACTTCCCCGTCCTGCCGCAGTTCATCTGAACTCTGCCGTTGCCCTTGCGTTGAAAACAAGTTGCGATTCCATTTCGACTCCGTAAACTCTGTTAATATCTCGTGAGCCTGTTCGGCATCAGCTGCAACCGTCCACGTAAACCCACGACCTACAGCGAAATTCGTATACAACGCAATCGTCTGTTTGATACTACCGTCATGCCGAGCATATTGTCGGGCCCGCCGTACCGTTGCCGTTCGTACAGACGCAGACATATCGAGCGCGCCGCCGCCGGTCAACTGTTGCCAGCCGACATCGTCTCGTATAAGATCGAGACTGAGCAAATCGGACTCGTGTATATCGACGCAGCGCAGAATGCTACCGCCTATATCTTCACGTCGTACCTGGTCTAACTCTTCTGCATACAAACTGTCGTCATCGTCTGTCGTATTCGTTCCCATCTGCACATATCCCGGTTCGTCCAAGGTCTGGTCGGTTCCACGAAATGCTAACATTTGTGTCATCCTCTTTACATACCGTCAAACTGTCCGATAACCTGACCGCCAGCCACATCCTGATATGCATCGTATACAATCATGTGATCGTATGTCAACGCCTTTTCTTTTTCCGCAATATTAAATAGTTTGCTGATACACCATACCCGGGCATCAAGTCTATCGGGCGAATGTCGGTCAGAACCGTCACCGACCCATTGACACATTTGATCTTCCAGTTCCGGGAACCGACCTACATGATGAATATGCCCCTGTATATCCATCGCTGCGACAGGTTCGGCCCGGGTACGTTTACCGCGACTTGCCCGTACAGACACGACCGGTACGGTCGGATCGATAGCGTGTATCGTAGCCGCAATCATTTCGCCTCCTTGATTTGTTTCGGCCACGATAGCGTTCGCTTGGTATTTGTGGTATTCGGCGATCGCCGCCATAGCCCACTCGTGTGGTTTCGCCATCGTGCAGGTCGCATCATCGAGGATATACCCGTCCCCATCGACACCTTTACCGCCCACCACAATACCCGTCTCATCACTATACTCATTGCTGGTGGTTGCGACGTCAACGGCCACCAGTATATGTACGAGTTCCGGGGCTTTGAACACGCGGTTCCGGTCGATAACGTCTCGTGTCCACAACGCCGAGGGGTTGTCTTCTATCAACTCACCGTATATCTCTTGTCTGGCATAAGCCGTACCCTCGAACCGTTCCCGAATACGCTGCACGTACCGGGCCGGTAGGTTGGCTGCGTTGGCGTATAGGCTTGAGCGGGACATCACGACGGAGCCCGAACCGGTTTCAGCTTGAGCGATCAAATGTTTGAGAAACGTTATCGTGCGGGGCGTGCTCGTGATCATGATGTGTGGGTTTGGTGCATCCCGCAACCCATATTCGATGTTATCCCACGTCGCCTGTAAATATCGCCACGCGGCCAACTCGTCGCACCAGGCAGCACCATGCTGAGGCCCCCTCAACTCGTCGGGTTCGTACGCTGTATACGCGTATGCCACGGCGCCGTTATGAAACGTGATCATACGTTTGGTAGGTTCGTGTTTCGGTTGCTGATGCGGTGGGAAAACTTTCATCAGCCCGGATCGTCCGGAGATCATTGTCTGGTTTACATCGTGCGCCGTGCGACCGACTATCGCGACGCTGGGCACAAGCTCAATCTGTTCACGTACCCATTCGGCGCCCGCCCGCGTCTTACCGCTACCACGCCCGCCCATAAAGAGCCACACGTACCAGTCGCCTCGCGGATGTATCTGCTCTGGCCGTGCCCAGAACCGCCAGTCGTACAGGAGAGCCTCAGCCTGAGCTTCCGTTATCTCCGCCAGCCATTCGCGCAACACGCGTGACGGCAAATCGTCGAGCGAGTTTACGTTCCAGCGCATCTCGGGCTCGGCTGACTTCTTCGTGTTCGACGTGGGCATCAATTTCGTGTTTGATGACATCGCTTTGTCCCAGATGATGTTTGCCAAGATGCACCAACATCTTATCGCTACCGCTCAGAGCACGTTTCCATTGCGCACGCCGCAACTTCGTTTTTCCGTCACCCCGAGCTAGCTCGATCTTGTCCCGAAAATTGTTATACAGGGTGTCCGGATGACATCCCAGCGCAGCAGCCATTTCGGCGTAGGTGCAGCCGATAGACGCCAACAGATCAAGTTTCTGTTCGTCAATCTGTTTCCGAGGTCGGCCCGGTTTACGTTTTGGTTTTGACACAGACAATTTCCTCGCCTCCTCTTATCACCACATCATGTCCGACGTGCCGTATAAGCCGTAACAATTTGGTCAGAGTCGCCGTCTGCGTTCCTATCATTTGTTTTCCATCAACGTACCCATGTTTTCGCGAAAACCCAGAATACATCTCGGTCAAAGGTTTACCATTATAACGCTTACACATTTCGGCTACCTTTGCAAGAATTCGCTGGGATGTCCCGATATGTATATCGGCAACTAGACGCTCGAACAATTTCACATAGCTTGCCGCCCACACATCCATTGTATAACGCGCCCGTACATACTCTGACAGCCTCTTCCCCCATTTCCACCGTTCGTCGCTATTCGTCAACAGTTTTTTTAAGTGTTGGCGTTGTTGCGCGGGGGACTTAAAGAGATATGGATACCCGATTTCATCCTTGCCAGTGATCTCGGTAAACGTCACTCCATCAGGTGCTACAAGCGGTTGGCCCATCGCCATTGATTCAGCGGCGGCGATGCAAAAGGTTTCGTGCCGAGAGTTTATGACGTTGAGGTCACACCCTCGCAGAGCGCGGAGATATTCTTCACGACTACGAGAGAGGATGATTTCGACAAACGGATAATGACGAATCTTTGCGACCTTTTCGGCGCAGTTATTCATGAACCGCAACCTGAATTTTATGCCCTGCCGATAGAGGTCATCGAGCACAGTGAACGTATCCTTCCAATGCTTGTGCGTCAACAGCCTGTGATTATAGGCTATCACCGGAATCTCGTTCCCGGTACATTCTGGCTTAATCTCGGGCTCGATCGTGCCATAATTTATCAACATCGAGGACGCTTCGAGCCGCTCTACCATAGCTGCGGACAGATACTTCGCTGCGTTGTCGAACAGCATTTCACGGCACCACCGCGAGTTGAACACATTCACATCCGACATGAGGCTGCCAGCCAGTTCGGCCATAACGATATTTTCCTGGAATTCATATTCGAGACTTGGGTGGATTACATAATTATGGTGAGAGACGACGAAGGGTCTGCTAATCGGCTCCCGTGTGGTACGTCCTGCGTACCGTATATGTTGCGCGATCTCGGGGAGGTTGCACCATACCACATCGAAGCCGAAGCGACGAAAGAACAGGTCATACCAATTCGCGTCATAACTCACCGCGTTCGCCGACCGTCTCACACTTATGCGTTGTGGCACCCGTGTTACGCATGGAAGATCAAAAAAGCCGTCGTCCTCGTACTTGAACCCGCTTTTGCTATCTGGGAAGATCACGACAAAGTGCCAGTCCGGTCGCATCTTATGCAGTGCCTTCACCCATTGCGTGTACACGACATAGTTGCTGTCGGCATTGAGTTCCGCCTTTGAATACATAGGCTGTATGAAGATGATCACGTCACCGCACCCGTATTGATTTTATACTTCAGATCATATCTGTCGCAGAATGCTCTTAAGTCCCGCTTCAATCTCTCATCATCTATCTGCTCAGTCTCACATCGGATGGTTATAGTTGCGCCTTCCGAAAACTGACTACCCGAGGCAAACTCGTCAGTCTCTTCCGTGATATTCAGTAGCGTCTCCAGCTCGTCTTCGGTATAACCGGTGATCGCCTTGTCAGCCTTGTCGAGCCCATCCAGCAGCATCGCGAGTTCGGACAGGTCGTCTTCCCCCTGCATGCGGTTAGCGGCGACCATCATGGCGAGATGTTGCTCTTCGCTTACGTCCACGACCGAACAGTCGGCGGCAGCATACCCGGCCTCCATGAGCACTTTACGACGCAAATGCCCTGATATGAGCATCCCGTTTCGTTGATTCCACACGAGCGGATCGAAATACACGTTATCCATCGAACGTCGTAGGGCCGCCCATTCAGGGTCGCCTGGTTTCGGGTGCCGTCGTATACGTTCGTTACGTGGATGTGGCTTAGCTTCGTCGCGCAGATTCAGCCGTCGTATCTCGATGACGGCAGCCTTGCCCACATCAGTCGGTGTCTTGTTACCTTTCTTCTTCGTCATCGCCTGAATTATATCATAGGCGGACGGCGCGGCGCAAGCCAAAAAAAAGGACTTGACAAACGGGTCGGGATGTGGTATACTAGTATCAAGATTAAGGAGGTCTAACATGGATGTATCGAGTCTACAAGGTTTTGGTCGCCCGGAGACCTCATATGTCACATCTGTATCTGGTTCGACCTCCAATCGACTCCGGGCGACCACTCTAAGTCTCCTGGACGCCAGGCTGCTCACTGCTCAATCCTCCCCCGTATCACTGACACCGCCATCAGTCAGCCTGGCGTCCCCCCTGCTTTTCAGCTTCACACGAAAGGAGGTGATGTTGTCTCCTCATAAACCTGCGTTGTTGCCGGGGCGGAAGGGAAGAAAGAAATGCCCTGATGTCTCTGCACCTACCGCGCCCCGGCAACAGCTACACTATAGGGTCAGATAGATAAGATTGGAGGTCAACATCATGACACACAGACATCAAGCTCGTCACTTTGAGAATCGGTTGAAAGCGGCTGGTTACTATCCGACATATTCGACGCAAGCGCGACTTGATGCTCGTCGGGAACACGATAAGATATTCGAACGTACCGGCTGGGACTTGGTTGGTAAAAGCTGTTACTTCTGGATCGAGATTTACGACGAAGATGCGGGGATCGATGAAGATTTTGGAGTCCGCTTTGCAGACCATGCCCAGGTACCCGGCGGTGGGTTCAGCCAAGCCCGCCAAGAGCGTATGGGGGAAGCGACGATTAGCGTAGATCCGACAACGGGATTGACATGGCGTGACGTCTGCTGGTGGATGGGAATCTGACTAGGGACAGATGCGTTCTGCTCAGAAATAGATAAGATTGGAGGTCAAAGCAATGAACGACAAGACATATGTAGACGAGTACAACGAACCGGCGACGTTCGCCGAAGATGATTGGCGTGTAGAGGTCGCGGAAGAACGCAAAACTGCCGTCTGCGACATGTGT
>JAFDED010000080.1 GCA_019310535.1 Deltaproteobacteria bacterium | reverse complement strand
AACAGAACAGCAGCCCTCCAGATGCCCACAGGCCTCTTTTATCTCGCTGCACCGGTGGGGGGAGTCCTGATGATAATCTATCTTGTCAAACATACGATGGAACTCTTTCGTGGCCGGGCAAAGGCTGAAAAAGGGGAAGCAAACGAATGATTGTCCTGATGGCGGCTCTATTCATAACCATGCTGATCAATGTTCCTATCGCCTTTTCTATCGGCATATCAGCCCTCATCTATATTTTTTTCACTGAGGCTGCCCCACTTACCCTCATCGCCCAACGCATGGTGGTGGGCGTGGATTCCTTTCCTCTGCTGGCCATTCCGCTTTTCCTCATCGCCGGTTCACTTATGGCAGAGGCCGATATGACGCCGAGAATCATGCGCTTTGCCAGCTCCCTGGTGGGCCGCATTCCCGGGGGTCTCGCCATAGTCATGGTCATATCCTGCATGCTGTTCGGGGCGATCTCCGGATCGGGAGTGGCGGATGTGGTGGCCATCGGTTCTTTGCTTTTACCGATTATGAAGAGAAGCGGGTATGATTCCGGGTTCAGCGCGTCTTTGCTGGGATGCTCCGGTGCTCTGGGCACCATTATACCGCCCAGCATCGTGATGGTGATCCTGGGCGTGACCACGGGGATATCCATCGGCAAACTTTTTCTGGGAGGAATCATACCCGGCATCATAACTGGCGCATCGTTGATGATTTTGTCTTACATTTTCGCTGTGAAAAAAGGGTATGAGACGGGAGAAAAATTTTCTTTGAAAAATGTGTTGCTATCCTTTAAAGACGCCCTCCTGGCTCTACTGACACCGCTTATAATCATAGGCGGCATCATCTCCGGCGTCTTCACGCCCACCGAGGCAGCCGTTGCCGCCGTGGCTTACGCCCTTTTCCTCGGCATCTTCGTGTATCGCAACCTTGAGATCTCTCGCCTGCCCGGCCTGATCCTCTCCACGGTGGAAACCAGCGCCAGCATATTGCTGATAATCGCCTCGGCTTCCCTGTTCGGGTGGGTCCTGGCGGCCGAGCAGATACCGCAGCGGTTCGCGGACATCTTCCTCTCCTTGACAAACAATTACTACATGATCCTTCTCCTGATCAACCTGATGCTCCTGTTTTTAGGGATTTTCATGGAAACCATCGCCATAATCATCATAATGGTGCCCGTGTTGATGCCCATAATAAAATTACTGGGAATGGACCCGGTGCATTTCGGCGTCATGCTGGCGGTAAACCTCGCTATTGGGGCCAATACGCCTCCTGTGGGAGTGGACCTTCTGGCTGCATGCCGCATCGGCGAAATCGCTCTTGAAGATGCATCCAGATATGTGATCTTTTTTGTAGGAGCCATGATCATGGCCCTGATCGTAATTGTTTTGTTTCCACCGCTGGTGGTTTTTATCCCAAATCATTTCATGACCAAGTAACCAACACGATACGGAGTGAATGTGACAAAGAACTTCCAATGTGCCAGGAGATTGCAAGTACTGCCGGAATATCTGTTTGACATCATCGCGATGAAGAAAGCGGAAGCTGTGGCAAAAGGGAAAGATGTCATAGATCTGGGTGTGGGCGACCCGGATTTGCCCAGCCCGCTTCATGTGGTGGAGGCCCTTAAAAAAGCGGTCGACGATCCGTCCCATCATCGTTATTCCTCATTCAAGGGCATGCAGGAGCTGCGGGAAACCTTTGCAGCCTGGTTTTTTCTCCGTTACGGGGTCGACCTGGATCCGGACGGGGAAATCCTGCCCCTCATCGGCTCAAAGGAAGGCATCGGACACATTCATCTCGCCCTGGTAGATCCGGGGGATAAGGTTCTGGTGCCTGACCCTGGTTACCCCACGTTTCAAGGCGGAACCATACTGGCCGGCGGAATCCCGGTTTACTATCCCCTACTGCCCGGGAGGGGATTCATGCCTGATCTGCAGAGCATCGAAAAGATGGATCTGCGTGGGGTAAAAATCATGCACATAAATTTCCCCAGCAATCCAACCACGGCTGTGGCGGATCTGGATTTTTTCCGCCAGATGGTGAAATTCGGGCGTCGCCATGGAATAATAGTATGCCACGACGCGGCCTATGCAGAGCTTTTTTTTGACGAACCATGCCCCAGCTTTTTGCAGGCCAGGGGAGCCATGGAAGTGGGTGTGGAATTTCACTCGCTTTCCAAGACATACAACATGACGGGGTGGCGGCTGGGATTCGCCGCTGGCAACAGGGATATCGTCAAGGCGCTGGGAAAGGTGAAGGCAAATTACGATACGGGCGTGTTCTCCGCGGTGCAGCGGGCAGGAATCGCGGCTCTCTCGGGAGATCAGGGCTGTGTGCAGAGATCAAGGGAGATATTCCGTAAAAGGCGCGATATTTTTATAGAGGGCCTCGCCAGCATGGGCCTTGAAGCAGTGGAGCCCAGAGCCACATTTTATGTCTGGTCTCCAGTTCCAGGGGGCTATACTTCCATGGAATTCGCCGAAAAAATACTGGAGAAAACCGCAGTGGTGGTGACTCCCGGCTCAGGATTCGGCGAGTACGGGGAAGGATACTTCCGAACCGCCCTTACCGTTCCGGAAAGCCGACTGCAAGAAGCCATAGATCGCATGTCACATTCAAACATTTAGTTCCGTTTTTTATAATTATCACTAATGGGGCAAACCGTTTGGGACAGGCGTCTGCTGTCATATAGAGGGATGCAATTCATAGCGCTTTACAGACAGGGGAAACAGAATCATGCCGTTGAGAAGATCCAGGCTTTCCCAGAAGGCCGGTCGGTTCACCGAATCGGTCATACGCGGGATGACCAAGCTGTGCATCCAGCACGAGGGTATTAATCTGGCACAAGGCTTTCCGGACTTCGAGGTTCACCCGGCTCTGAAAAAAGCGGCTAAAAAGGCCATCGACGAAGGCATCAACCAGTACTCTATTACCTGGGGAGCGCCTCGTCTGCGCCAGGCCATAGCACGGAAGATGGAGTCATACAATCGAGTTCAGTGCGACCCCGAGCGGGATGTGACCGTGACATGCGGCTCAACGGAGGCTATGATCGCCTCTCTTCTTGCGGTGGTGGACCCCGGGGACGAGGTGGTCGTCTTCGAACCTTTCTACGAGAACTACGGCCCGGACACGATCCTCAGCGGTGCAGTGCCTTGCTACGTTACGATCAATGCCGGGGACTCTCGGTTCGACCCGGATGAGCTGAGGGCGGCCTTTTCCCCCAGAACCAGGGCAATAATCCTTAACACGCCCAATAATCCCATAGGGAAAGTCTTCAGCCGCGGGGAGCTGGAATTCATCGCCGCCCTGTGCCGGGGACACGATGTGATAGCCATCACGGACGAAATCTACGAGCACATCCTGTATGACGACCGGCAACACGTGAGTATTGCATCGTTACCCGGCATGCAGGAGCGAACCATCACCATCTGTGGTCTTTCAAAAACATACAGCGTAACGGGCTGGAGGCTGGCATACGCCGTTGCGTGCGGTGAGATTACCGACGGCATCCGGAAGGTCCACGACTTCCTGACGGTGGGTGCTCCGGCCCCGCTTCAAGAGGCGGGCGCCGTCGCTTTTGAGCTTCCTGATGGATATTACCGGGAGCTGCGGCAGATGTACCAAGGCAAGCGCGATTACCTCATGAGCGGGCTTCAGCGGGCGGGGTTCAGGTGTCTCAATCCTGAAGGCGCTTACTATATCATGACCGATATATCTTCTTTCGGGTTTGATGACGATACTGCGTTCGCCCACTGGCTGGTGAGTGAGATCGGCGTGGCCGCGGTACCCGGCTCCAGCTTTTATCACAACCCCGACACAGGACGTCAGCAGATCCGATTCTGCTTCTGCAAGAAGGACGAGACCCTTCAGGCCGCAGTGAAACGCCTGGAGCGGTTGTGCGAGGCGGGTTGACCGTTTCGCCGCCGCCCGCACAGTGGTGCTATAGACCAAAAAAGATTATTAGAATTATCCACTTTGATCAGCAACATATTGATCAACGATATTAGAGTCAAATTGCAGCCAATAATAGATGAAGAATGTTGTTGGGGTGACCCGGACGACTTGTCGTCCGGGTCGCGAAGCGACAAGAGGTTTTGCCCGGTGCACCCGCGCCCGGGAACCATTAAACGCGCTATGTACTGCCTCTTGCTGCTGCGCAGCCCGGACAATAAATTGTCCCGGCCACCCCTCATGGAACCTGAATGCCATTAAGGTTTAGCCGGTATTGAATCACAGCTTTCAGTCCAATGGGTAAGCAATAGGAATTTAATAAAAATCAAGCAATTAAAGTTTTATTTGCTGACCTAATGGATAATCCCAAAGATTATTTAAGTGTCTCTTCCTGCAACAACTGCCGAATCTTCTGATCCAGTACTTCTTTCCGGCCAGGATCCTTCGTCTCCTGTAAGGCACGGCGGTAAGCTTCCATGGCCTCGGAGACTCTCCCGAGAGCTGACTCAATATCACCAAGAAGCGCTAACGTTTGAGGGGAGTCGGGTTTTTCTTCCATGCCCTTGCGCAGCCAGTACTCCGCTTCTTTGTATCTCCCCTCCCTGTAATAGAGCCATGCCAGGTTGCGGTAATCTGAGTAACAAATCGTGCACCGTGTCATATGATCCTCAAGAAGGCGTTTAGCCCGGTCATATTGGCCCGTTTGAATATAGACGGTAGAAGCGTAACTGTCCATGGTGAGACGTTCCCATGGCCATAAAGAGTTCAACCCCTCGGCGCCGAAAAATTTCTCCACGAACTCCAGCAGCCGCAGGACGTTTCCCCAATCCTTGTGCCGTATCAGGTAATCCACGATGGCGAGCAAATACCAATGGTAGTAATGGAAGACCTCGTTTTCGCGCATCAATCCACCGATTTCCACCTCCTCTAAGAAGCGATCTCTGATGGACATGATGTAGCGATAGATCATTTCAGAGTCAAGCTGTTTTACTGGTTGATGAGTAAAACGAAAGAGAAAACCCCTATCGGGGAGCACCTGCCGATAAAAATACTTAATAAGCTGGTGATATACTTCAAGGTACACGGGACGGCGTTTATCAAGGTTCATGGCCACCATCTCATAAAGGAAACGATTCCCGGAATCTCCTCCGGTGTAGTCTCCCTCGGGCATGAGAATCCGGGGATATCGCCGGGGTGTCACGTGCATGAAATGTTCGGGATCACCGAAATCCCCGCTCCCAATAACGGTGATGTCCTCCCTCAATCGCATCACGTCCTGATATGTCCGGTAGTGGAACCAGAGGATGCTTGCAATGACCAAAGCATCGGGCTCCATTGCTTTGAAATTTTTACGGAACGAGTTCTCCACACGGCGATCGCCCGAGAGGTCCGCCCGGGGATAATTGAGCACAATCTGCAGGATCAATACCGCAGCCACCACGGGGAGAAGGATTTTTTTCGGGCGAAGCCTGCGAAGTTTTCCACTTACCCCCCACTCCATAAGCTGGCGCATTCCCTGGGCCATCCAGAACCCCAGAACCAGGAAGAGCTGGAGGTGAATGCCTCCCCACATCCAATGGATGAAAAAGATGCCCTGGGGCAAAAAGGTGAAGACCATCAAGACCATAACCAGGGGAAAGCGCCTCGTATTCCACACAAGGCCCGGCAGCGCCAGGGCTACTCCCAGCAGCGTAATAGTTTGCAGGATTTTTTCGCCCTGCATTCTCAGTGCCCCAGCCCAGCCCCAGAGCCCCCCTGTGAGGAAAGTCGTGTGCGCACCGGAATCCTTCCGGTCGGTCATGTGGCTGAGCATCTTCAAGAGAGTTCGGGGCTCTCCCCAGTCCATGTTCGGGTATGTGCTTGAGCGGATGGGAAGGTAGAGGTAAACGGAGAAACCAATCAAAAAGAAGGTACCCAACAGCAGGAGCTTACGGAACGTGTCCTCACGGTTCTTCGCGCAAAAAAAGATGAGCAGGCCCGGCAGCAACAGGGCCATGGTGGCATGGTTGCCCGCGCCGATGCCATATACCAGTGCACACAGGTAAATAAACCTATCGTCACCCGAACAATACCAGCGGACCGCCAGGTGGAGGACAAGTGCCACAAAGAGCAAGTGCAGGGTATACACCTCTGCGCTCAGGGCGCTGTTCCAGAAAGGATAGCCCACGGCCAGTATTCCCGCCGCACCCAGGGAGAGCAGCCGCGCCTCTGTTTCTCCGGCGCCTTCCGCCTCAAGGAGACGTCGGGATGTCCTAAGGAAAACCCCCAGTGCTCCGACCGCGCACAGCATTGAGAACAGATTGATGCGAAACGGGATGTTGCCGAGCGGCAGCAAGTAGGCCCACCGGGCCATAAGGCTGTATGTGGGGAATCCTGCGGGATGAGCGACTCCCAGGATGGTGACCGCATCCACGAACTCCGGTGCGTCTCTCCAGAAAAGAAAAGGCGCAAGGGTTCCCAGGTATAACAGGAAAACCGCCAGCAGGAATACGGCCTCGGACCAAAGGCCCGACCGCTTCAAGTTCAGCCCCTCCTATTATCAATCAAGCTTGTCCGGTCTTGTGGGATGAAATGCTATGAACAAAAAACGATGAGGCATATTGAGCCAAGTGGTTTGTGCCTCTTTAATATATTTTTTTGCAGGATAACAGGATGAACGAGATTTTATCAATCCTTTTTATCCTGTCAACTCATTCATGTTCATTGAAAATACAGGTCAGAAGTGAGGGAAATCAAGAAGGCTTCCGGACAACATCCGACAAAGTCTTCTGGATGATCTGAAAAGAAAGGCCAGGGGTACCATGCGAATATTTGGTTTCCCCTGGCATGCAAGACAGGTGCGGCCTGCAGTATGTTTACTGGAGCCCCCCTCGTGCCGAATCGTAGGTGAATACGTTGCCGGAGCTCACATGCATAGCCGTTGCGGACCATGATGTCGTATTTTTAGCTAAATTCGCAATAGTGATGTCCGTACTCACTGTCCAGCCATAGGTTCCCAGATTGGCCCGGGTAACGGTGTATTCGTTGTAATCGACGAAGTAACTCTCCTGCGCCGTGGCCATGTTCTTCAGTGCTGACTTGGCGTCGGCGTCGTAGGCCCTCTGGCGGTACTGAGCAAACTGCGGGATGGCGATGGCTGCCAAAATCCCTATGATCGCGATAACGATCATGAGCTCAATCAGCGTAAAACCTTTTTCTTTTTTCATCTTGCTTAACATGTCTTTTTGCCTCCTTAACTTTGTAGAATTAGTTGTTATAATTTCTTTCAATACATGCCGCTAATAAGAAGTTTACTTTCTCCACATCTTATTCTGAATTTACCTCCCCTCCTTCCTGGTCCCTGTCCCTCACATTGATCGATTCTTCCCATGTTTTAAGTGCCAGGATTCTTTGTTCGCTTCAGCACAGGGAATAGTACTGCCCACCTGAATACTTCTCACATTTTCTCTCCCGCTGTCCTTCAATATAATGTAATAAAAAAATGAGCAATTCCCGTGCCAAATTGCCAGCTCCCTGCTGCAAAATAATATTATCCTTAAAAATTAATGAGTTATGGTTTGTCCTTACTGCGTGCGCGGGTGTCTTATGTCAGGGCTACTGTCGAAAAATGGGCAAGAGGGTACAAAAAAATGTCAGTATTATGAACTATATTGTCTGGTTAGATATCCGGGAGCGATCACGCCCCTTGCCGGGAGAAAAGTTGGGAGAGGAAGAAAAAGAATCGATGAAAAGCACCTGGATACTGGCCGGCGAATGGTTTCAAAGCAATGCCGGTACTGCCGCAAGTGGAGCCCTGTCCTGCTTGGCCGGGGGCGCTGAAAACGTTTACTGGATACCGCCCGCCGACGAAACATAAATGAAGGTAAAGTCCGAGTTTATATGCCGCGCCGTAGCAGACCAGACGGTGGCGGTTGCGCCTGTCATTGATACCTCCACTTCGGGATTAACGGTCCAGCCCGTCAATTTGGTCCGGTCGGAAGTGTAGGTATTATTCTCAGCGTAGTAGTTCTGCTGCGCCGCGGCGAGGTTCTTCAGTGCCGATTTAGCGGCGGAATCGTTGACACTTCTTCGGTATCCGGCATACTGCGAGACGACGATGGCGGCCAGAAGACCGATGATGGCTATGACGAGAATGATATCGATGAGTGTGAAGCCTTTTTCTCTTCTCATCAGTTCCGTTTTGCGCAGCATTCTTTTTACCTCGGAAATATAGATGTATATCTTGACAAAATACCAGGATGAACGAAGTTTTCTAATCATTTTTATACTGCTATTCTGTCCAAAAAATCGATTTTTCTTAGAAATCTCAGTGTAACAGATATCTATTGAGTAATCGTTCTTTTCAGCCTTGGCATGGGGAGAGTTCAAGCCGATTCAGACCCGGCTCCGGCGATGACTTCCAACAGGTGGCGCACGTGCACGTCCATCCCGGCCCTGTGCAATCCGTCGCGCAACTGGATGATGCAGCCGGGGCATCCCGTGACTACGATCCGGGCGCCTGTGCTGCCGATGTCCTCCACTTTGTGCTGGAGGATCTTGCGGGACACCTCGTAGTGCGTAACGCCGTAGGAGCCTCCGGAGCCGCAGCAGCGACCGGGCTCGTCCATTTCAACGAATTGCTGGCCGAACAGTGCCCGAAGAATTTTTCGCGGCTGAGCGACTATGCCCTGCCCCTTTCTCAGGTGGCAGGGGTCATGGTAGGTAACCACTGCGTCCCGCAGGTCGGGGCGCGGCTCCATTTGCGACCAGTCCACCGCCTCTGCCAGCAGTTCCGAAATGTCCAGCACTTTGTGATCGCCGTACTTATTTCTCAGGGCATTGCCGCAGGTGGCACATGCTGAGACGATGGCGTCAAAAGATTGCCTCTCAAACACATTGCGGTTGCTTTCTTCCAGCCGGACAGCCGTATCCACATAGCCGGAGGCCTCCGCAGCCACGCCGCAGCAGACCTGGTCCCGGGGCAGCACCACAGTGGTGCCGTGCCGGGTCAGAAGTCGTACAAGGTTCACACCGATCTCCGGCATCAGGTACCGGATAGCGCAGCCGGAGAAGAAGAGGACGCGCCGCTCTTCCTTGCCCACAGCCGGCGAGACTTCCGGAAGGCGCATCATGAGGGAACGCAGGGGGATTTGCGGAATAAGGCGCTTCGAGTCCACCAGGGGAAGGGGAAAGCGGCGCCGCAGACCGCTGGTGCCCGGGATGCGCTGGAACAGCAGGTACTGAAAGAGGCTCCCCATGGAAATGGCCGCGCGCAGCACCTTGGCCCTGGCCACGATGCCTTTGAGGATGAAGCGCTTGGCCCAGTGCGTCCCTCTCTTCTGCGCCATCTCGGCCCTGGCCGCCACAATTATCTCATGTACCGGCACGGAGTTGGGGCAGTTCTCCACACAGGACATGCACAGCAGGCAGTTGTCGAGGATAGCGCACAGCCGCTCGCTGGGTTCCAGCCCGTCATTGTGAACCGCCTCCACAAGCGCTATTTTGCCGCGGGCAACGCTGGCCTCGCGGCCCTCTTCCAGAAAGACAGGACACACACTCCTGCAACTGCCGCACTTGGCGCACTTGGCAATGGCGTTATGGATGTATTCTAAAGAAGTCATTGTTCAACCATTTTTCCGCAGATCATAGTTATAAGACAAATCCGAAATTCGGAATAAATTCAAATAACAAATTTTCACAACCTATCCATTTTCGGTAATATAAAACGAAAATATCGCGACTATATTGTTGCGGATTTTTTCGAAATAATTCTCGCAACCCGCAACTCATCCACTTTCATGATGGACAGCGGTGGTCGTCCTATCGAACATTTTCCCGGGATTCAGGATGTTCAGCGGATCCAGGGCCTGTTTGATGCGCCGCATCACGTCCATCCCTTCCGTGCCTGTCTCCCAACTCATATACGGCGCTTTGGTGATGCCGATGCCGTGCTCCCCGGAGATGGTACCTTCCAGCTTCAGCACAAGACCGAATATCTCGTCCACCGCCTTGTGCGCCCTTGCAATTGCGTCGGTATCTTTACGGTCCACCATGATGTTGACGTGGATGTTCCCATCGCCTGCGTGGCCGAAGTTCACGATGTTCAGTCGATATTTTCGGGCCAATTCCGTCACGCCTTGGATCAGGTCGGGCACGCGGCTGCGGGGGACGGTGACGTCCTCGTTGATTTTCATGTTCCCCAGTTTCAAAATCGACGCCGAAACAGAGCGCCTCATTTTCCAGAGGTCCTGCGCATGGGCATCGTCCCGGGCCACCTCCACACGCTCCGCTCCGCAATCCATGCAGATAGACTCGATCTGGCCGGCCTCTCGATCCAGGGTCTCGGTCTTCCCGTCCACTTCGATCAGCAGCAGCGCCCCCGCCTCAACGGGCAGGCCCAGGTGGAGATAATCTTCCACCGAGCGGATGGCCGCGTTGTCCAGAAACTCCATGGTGCTCGGGATGATGCGGCTGCGGATGGTGGCGCTGACGGCCTGTGCCGCCTGGCCCATCAACGGGAATATGCCGATAAGGGTTTTTCTCGCTTCGGGCAGCGGTATCAGGCGCAGAACGATCCGGGTGATCACGCCCAGAGTCCCCTCTGATCCCACCATGAGGCGCGTCAGGTCGTAACCCACAACGCTCTTGACGGTGCGGGAGCCTGTTCGCACGACTCCCCCGGTGGGCAGTACCACTTCCAGACCCAGCACATAATCACGGGTCACACCGTATTTTGTGGCGCGGGGACCTCCGGCGCACTCCGCCACGTTCCCCCCCAAGGTCGAGTACGCCAGGCTGGCCGGATCGGGCGGGTAGAACAGGCCCATTTTCTCGACTTTATTTTGGAAGTCGGCCGTCACCACCCCCGGCTCCACCACGGCCACCAGATTGTTCTCATCGATCTCAAGGATCCTGTTCATGCGGGTGAGGACCAGCGCCGCGCCCCCGCGCACGGGCAGGCTTCCCCCGGTAAATCCGGACCCTGCACCCCGGGGGACCACGGGAAACCGCTTCTCGTTGGCCAGCTTCAACACACTGGAGATTTCCCCGGCGCCGTCGGGAAAGACAACCACATCGGGCCTGTACTGTTGGTTGGTGGCGTCGTACGAGTAGCAAACGCGATCTTCTATGGACGTAAGGACGTGCTCCTCCCCGACGATCCGGGCCAGTTGGTTAATAACATCAGCATCCATGTGTCACTACCTCATAGGTTGCTTTTGGAAGAGAAGCCACCATGAAAACTCCGGCTCCATTCATATTCCCCTGTCTCATGATGGATACATTTTGCTTTCCGAGGCCATGGACGGATTACTCAAGCATATCAGAATCGGGCCAATTCCGGATGGCCTTTGCGGCATCCAGGAGTCCGAAACATCCGGTGAGCATCATGTCTCCGAACGGCGCGGGGAAATGGATCCCCGGCCCCCTGACCATGCCGCGCCGCGGGCCTGTCACAGAGACGAACGGCTCGCCCCGAAAGCCCGGAAACTCCGGATGCACGAGGCAGCCGTGCCCGCTGTCCTCGAAGACCTCCCGGTCGGTGAGTCCTCCCTCAAGGAACCGGGCCAGAAGCTCCCGTATCTCAGCTCCGTCCAGCAGGCCTGTGTGGTGCTCCACGATCCCCCAGACCCTGTTTTCCATCACCAGGGCCGCGGTCAGGTGGTGGTTTCCCACGTTGGCCGCCAGCACGCCAGTGTCCAGGTGGCACAGGGTCTCCTCGTCCAGCAGCGCCCCGCGGATGGCCGCTATGCACGTATCCATGAGCAAGGCGCCCGGTGCGTCGCGCCGGACGGCCCGCATGCGCGTCAGATATTCCGGCGGTTCAAGGTAGGCCGTATCATCCAGCCGCCCGCCGGACATGATGAACCGCTCCCAGTGCTGGAACCGGAACTTCCGGTTGCTCCCGTCAGGGCAGTGCCCGTGATCCTGCACCGCCACGGCAAGGCGGACGGGCATCTCGACACCATAAGGACTCAGGGCCTGGGCAAGGAGATCGAGATCCACGTCCCTCATGCGGATCACGCGCGCCCCGTCCACTGGCACATCGCGTATCTCAACTCCCATGGCCTTGACCCGGTCCAGGCTATCGTGGAATGTCAACGCCGCCGCAGGGCTGGCACACACGCGAAACCCCCTTTTCAGGTGCTCCTGTACTGCCTCTGAGCATGGACCTCCTCCCATGAGGCTTCCGCACAGGTGAACGGCTTGTCCCGCACCCGCGGCACCCCGTATCTGGCCGGCGATGATACGGGTCCACGAGGGGAGAACCAGCTTCACGCAGTTCTCCATCTCCACACCGTCATGCCACAGGAGGATGTCTTGCGTGCCGCAGCCCACGTCGATGGCCAGGAGATCCCTCACTTTTTCCGTCCTGTGCCCGGAAAATGACATTTTGTATGCCCTTCCCCTCCAATCCTACGGAATATTCCCTCTCAAAAGGTGGTCTTCAATCATTCCTGAACTATTTTACTATACAACGGAAGACCCCCGGTTGTCCATGCCCATTGTAACGCTGCGGGTAATTTGCATAAGAACGACTACGCCCTGGATACCTGCGGATGTTGAAACGAGGGAGCTGCGATTAGCTATGGTCACAACCGGGGGCGTGCATTTGAAAACACAGACACCTTTCAACATGAACGATCGGAATGGCGACCCATCGTTTCGTGTGATTCCCCGGGATGTACGAAAAGAAGCTTTGATGATCACACACAACTACTACGACCATTCGGATACCGACAGGGATCCAAACCTGCAATATCTGTCAGCCTGATCCTGGAAATAACCGATAAAGTGAGGCTGGCCCGGATGATATTCACCGGGGTTAAAATTAGGACATCCTCTCGGTGAGGTGGACAATCCTTTTCTGCAAAAACAGCTCATCAGGCTGGCTCTGAAAAGCCTGATAGAAATGCAGGAGCCGAGAACGATCCTGAACGTACCCATCAACAAAGGGGCTGATAGGACGGCGAATGTTCTTTCTGTGCTGGTTGAATAATCAGAGCAGACATCATGAGAGCCCATCTGATAGTTTATGAGTCCGATCTCCTCTTCATGCGGAATCGTTCTCTTCTGCCAGATAACCAAAGAACATGTTCACCTGAAATTGTTCATTGTTTTCGCATTTCATTTAATTTTCTGATCAATCTTTTCCCATCGTCAGCGCTTCAGAATGGCGATGATTCTAAGATGATCCGTACACTTCTTAGTATCAAAAACCTTATATATCAATATGTTATCAAGCCAGAAACAATACTTGGCATATCAATTGCTATTCCAGTTTTTCAACATCATCTTTATTAAGGGAGGTCCTATGATGATCAAGAAAGGCTTGACCGTACTTGGAATAACTTTATTGGCTGGTTTAATGGTCAGCCAGGTTTACGCGCACGACCCCACCGACGAATGGAATGGGCCCATTGACCCCGGCTGGAGCGCCGAGAACCAGGGCGGCGGATGGAACGGCATGATGGGCTTTGGCTGGGGAATGCACGGCATGATGGACTTTGGGAACGCTGACATAACCGCCGGGGCGGAGGAACTGGGATTTTTCCCCGATGGGTCCCACATGTATACCATTATGCCTGATGATTTCGACGGGTACCATCATGTTGTTTTCTCTATGAACGAACAAGGGCACATAAATGCCGTTGTCCTTCAACCAAACGGCCAGATAGGGCACTATTGGGATAACGACTTACAAGAGTATATTTCTCAAATTTACTTGGAATGGATGGGAGGAAACAGGTATCAAATGTACACCGGATCAAGATAGGTGGAAAAAAGGGACTTGGCACACAGATTGCTTAACATAGGTTATAAAACAAACTTTTACAATCTTAAGGAGGTACGACAATGATGAAAAAAGGTTTGGTTGTAATCGGAATCGCTCTGCTGGCCGGCCTCGTGGTCAGCCAGGTTTACGCCCACGGCCTGGGTAGAGGCTGGGGCGGCGGCTGGGGCTACGGTCACATGATGGGCCCAGGTTATTACGGCGGACACATGATGGGATATGGTGGATATGGCCGGGGTGGCTATTACGAGGGATCCCGAGAGCAGGCAGATAAATGGGAAAAGTTTTACGACGAAACCCGAAATCTCACCCGCGAACTGCGCCAGAAGTCACTGGAGATGGATAGCCTGCTGAGCGAGCAGAATCCTGACGAAAGCAAAGTACTGGCCAAACAAAAGGAAATCTCTCAACTCCAGGCTCAACTGGAAGAAAAAGAACTCCGGTTCAGGCTTAAAAATCGGGACATCGGCGGTGGAGGGTATGGATACTGTCCCGGCCCGGGAATGGGCTGGTACCGGTAAGATAACGATCCACCAGCAAAACCGCCCGCCGGTCGGATTGATCGGCGGGCAATCTTCATGTTAACCCCCCATGGAGAAAGGGGAAAGGATTGAAAGAGACAGCTTTTCCTTTCCCCTCTCCCCGATTACTGTCTCTATGATCAATCAGGGGAACTCATTGCAAAGAAGAAAACATCCGCATTGCTCACTGGCATAATCATTACTTTTCCGGACCGAAGGGTGAACACCATAGGACCATAGCCATTGGACCTAGCTGAAGGCCGAGTCTTTTGAGCTGTTCTGATAGTACTGACTCCGAAGTATTTGCCGCAAAGGCCAAAATGCCAGGAGAAAATTATGACCAACCATAGGGTTTATGGAGGCAGCGAACACCATGCAGGCAATATCTCAGACCTTTCACTCAGCGGAAAGTGAAAATTTACCATCGACTTCCGTTAAAACCACACTGTATGAGCTGATAGAAGCGATCAGTGAGGAAGTGCCTCCGGAAGAAGATAATTTGGTTACTGAAGTTGTGTTGCACCTTTTTGATTCCGGGAAGATCAAATCAATTGTACCCTGAAGGTGAGAGCGAAAATACGATAATCCCTCATACATAATCGATAATCGCCTTTTCGGACTTAGGGACAACAAGATACTAAAAAAGATGTAAAAGAACATCATAAAAATTATAAGTGAGCGGAGGAGGAATGAATAAGCCTGGAGCGCAGAAAAAACCCAGGCCGACGCCCGGCGTCATTATAGCTCTAGGCTTCCTAACGCTTATGGCCGCGTTGGGGATATTGCTCGGGATGGGTCTCATTGGATCCTGGAGCCTTTACCTTTTCTTCCTCCTATGCCCATTGACCCACTTTCTATTAATGCGAAAGATGGGAAACGGCTCCCACCATGGATCCCATCGATGAGTCCATTGCGGAAGAGTTCACGGCCATTCGAGATGATTCCTATGACTTTCTTGTTTGCGTATTTAGGGTGGAATTATACCTTTCATCACTCTAAATCATTTTCTTGATCGCTTTATTCTGTGCGCGCAAGTGCTTGGTACAAGTTTTAACTTACATTCAACAGTTAATTTTTAACGTACTGATATTATTAGATTTAATTTTTTTAATTGTCATCACACCTTTTTATTTTCTTTAACCTTGCTCTACCAAAATACGTGGCGGTGGCTTAATTCCCAGAGCTTTCAGAGTTCTCTGTTGCCAAAAAGTAGGTTCTGTTATGCAGCCATAGTGCTCCCGGCCCACCTTCATCACGGCCACCTCCATGTTCTTGAGGCTCTCGAAGGCCCTCTCCGCGCTCATACCCACCTCGGCCGTCTTGAGGGCTTGTTCCACGTATTTTTCAATTAGATATGCCGGAAAGCAGATGAAGGCATGAGCCCTCACCCGGGGCTCCAGGTGGTAGTAGAAGGGGCGAAGCTCAAGCACGCTCTTCATGCTCCGAAAGGCTCGCTCTACATCGCATAGCCCCTTATAGGCATGGATAATACTGATGGAGGTGAGTTCCCTTTGTTTTGTTCTCAGAATCACACCTTAAAAAATTTATTGACATTTATTTATCAAATTAATATCTTAAAAATAAAGAGCAATATGGAGGGTTCACTCATGAAAGAAAAATGGACTTTTACAGGCACCGTTCAACAGATTGCGACGGCATTGGTTGGGATATCCCATGAAATGAAACGGTTTAATGACCTTCAGGAAAAAAAGTTAACAATCGATACCCGGGGAGCATTCAAGAAGATCGAAAGGGAAAAAGCCGGGGAGACGAAAACCACCATTGATAAAGCCACATCTAAGAAGCAACCGCCTCTGAGAAAACCTAAGCATAAGGGAACTCAAAAGCTGCCGATTTCAGAAATTTTATACAATGCAATCATTGTTATTTCCAAGGAGAAATCGGAGTTTATGGCACGCGAAGTGATTAATCATGCCATGCAATCTTCACCCGATGTCTTCCAAAAACAGAGCCTGAATACAGCATTCCAAAGCCTAAAGATCGGCTCCAAAAAAGCTGATAAACAACCTCTGAAGTACAGGGATCTCATCATTCCTGTGGAAGGACAAAGAGGAGCATATCGGTTGAACCCCGACAAAATGCCGCTGTAGAAAGCTGAAAAAAATCATCACTCCGGGTATGGGTGCCGTAATGTCTGACCCGACCTGGATTAAAACTCCAATATAAGAATGCCATAAGGATTCGCTCATTTCTTTGTTGCAGGAGAGAGGGCGTTTTTTCAACAGGGACGCCCCTCTCTTCTGTTTCCCGGTGGACTGCGGCGATAAACTCCATCTCACAGCCTGAATACTTCATAAATTCATTTCGATTGCCAAGTTCCGGGATTTAAGGAATTGGGCCGGAAGGTGTCAGGGCTGATTTCATTTCAATACATAAGCAGTTTTCTTTGATCCGCCCACTGATGCCTGGGCACACGCGGGATGTCATACAGTTTCATCGAACTATCTTTTTAGAAAATCTGAACTTTTGTACTCCGGATTTGGGTAGGTGTAAAAACCCTTGCCGGCCTTAACGCCGAGATCACCTCGATCCACCATGGCCTTAAGTGCCTCTGGAGGGTGGTCTGTGGGCTTCTTGGATTCACTGTAGTAAATCATTTCTATGCCATATACCACATCAAGTCCCACGGCATCCATGAAGCCAAAAGGGCCTTGTGACATACCGGTCCAAATCATCCAGCCTCGGTCGATATCCCTAAAATCCACAAATCCGTCGGCCCACATATGGAGAGCCTCCCGCTTGATCGCTCTCCAAACCCGATTGAAACAGAAACCGAGAATCTCTTTCTTTACCGTCAATGGAACGCAGCCGATGGAGCGAACCCACTCTTTACCAGCATCGATTGTTTCGGTCCTTGTTCTGGTCCCTCCCATAATATCAACCATGTTCCTCCCCAGGTCAAGGGAGTAAAAGTGCATGTTCAAGCACTTTTCCGGCCTGGTCGTTGCACTTTCGATCTTCGATATGGGAATGGAGGAACTGTTACTGGCAAGAATAGCTTCCCGCGGCGCCAGAGAATCAAGTCTCTGGAAAATATTCCGTTTCAGCGAGAGATTCTCGGGAACAGCTTCTATAACCAAGTCAGCATCCAGACAAGCCTCCTCCATGTCCAGGCATAGCTTTACTTTTTTTGCTCCTTCTTTCAGCTCTTCCACAGATAGGGTGGGCGTTCTTCCTGAGTTTTCTATTCGGACCTTCATCCTTTTGAGTGCCTTCTCGAAGGACCTTTCATCCAGATCATAGGCAGAAACTTCATACCCATAAAAGGATGCCTGGATTGCAATCTGTGCTCCAAGAGTCCCGGTCCCGACCACCGCCACTTTCTGTATCTTCCGGTCCATCGTTCCCTTCTCCCACCGTGTCAGCGGCAGTTAATGAACACAAAACAGTCTCAATCAAAACGGCATAGGCAAGGCAAGAAGCCGCGCTTGTTGTGATGGACAATGCATTATCAATGTGTATTAATTTCTATTGCGAAATTCTGGTTAAAAAATAAAAGTTTTTAGTCTCGCCTTACTCCTAATATTTCTCTCGCCTCATTTGGGGATGCCACATCACGGCCATATTCTCTAGCGATTCTAACGATCCGATCCACAAACTGCGCATTGGTTTTTGCAAGAACACCGCGTTCATAATATATATTATCCTCCAGGCCAACCCTGATGTGCCCACCCATGATAAGACCCATCATGGACATGGGCAACTGAGTTTTGCCAATTCCGATCGTAGACCAGGTAGAATTTTTCGGAATATGTTCATAGATATGCAAAAAAGACTTGGGCGTTCCGGGCGCCCCCCAAGGAGTACCAAGGACAAACTGAAAGTGTAAAGGCTCTTCCAGCTTCCCCTCATCCCGCATTCGAAGACAGGTAACAATCATACCCAGGTCAAATATCTCCAGCTCAGGCTTAACTCCATATTGTTTCATTCTTTTGGCCGCTTCATCCAGAAACTCCGGCGGATTGCTAAAAACTCCTCCTCCCAGATTGATCGATCCGGCATCCAATGAGGCCAGTTCCGGTTTCAATTCCAAAGGCACCAATCGCTCATCAATCGGAAGATTCAGTCCGGAAATGCCGGAGGTGGTCAAGCAGAGGACAAGATCGGTCTTCTCCCTGAGCGGATTTACAACCTGCCGAAAAAGGTCTAAGTCTTGGGTGCCTAATCCAGTTTTCTGATTGCGCACATGGATATGGACAATGGCCGCCCCAGCTTCCCAGCACTCTATGGCGGATTGGGTGATTTCCTCAGGAGTGATAGGGATGTAAGGGGTCATTTCTCGAGTAATCCGGCTACCGGTTATTGCTGCAGTAATAATCACTTTATCCATCGGCTTACCTCCTTTATTTATTTTGTGGAATCTGTTCCCGCGGTTATAAAAATGGTTCCCGTCAACCGGCCGGATCGTTTGGCCCTGTTTTTTCGCCCATTTTTTCTCCAAAAAAAATACTATAGCATCAAGTGGTTTGTCAACAGCAATGCCTTGACCCAAAAATAGACATTGAACTTGGCACAGCCTCTTTTTCATCCCTTTTGAGGGTTTTTAACTCCTGGGGATAGAGATTTTATTCCAGTTGTACCTTGTTACATGTTTAATGA
>JAFDED010000001.1 GCA_019310535.1 Deltaproteobacteria bacterium | reverse complement strand
GATCCCATGTCAAGCTAAATCTTTCTTATGGGGCACTACATTAACTATTTCAGATGCAGCTCTTAATTATTTCAATGACTTATAAACAGCAAAGGGTCAAAAACATCGTATTTTTACTGATTATCACAAAAAATTTGGTAAACTTGGGTTAAGACCTCAACCTTAACTTCCATGATCTCGAAATATTTGACTGCAAATCTCTCTGGCTTCTTTACCAAGAGCTCGAAGTGCTCCGGTCCCAAAACAGGTATGAATGTCTCGTCGATATAGACGCTTACATATTCGTTATGGTAGAGCAGGACTGAAAGAAGCAGGACAAGAATGATTACCTTCTTTGCTCCATAAGGAGGGGCTTCAAGCTCATCATATAGCAGGCTGACATTTTTCGGTGCGTCTTTTGCTGATCTGCAGAACCCCTCTATTGCCTTCCATGCATGATAAATGCCTTCATCGGTATTTTGAGGGCTTGAAAAGATCCAGCCATCCTCACTCTCTACATACAATGCAGTATTTATCAGAAGCGATTCAAACATGCTGTATTCCGGGCCATTCCCTATCAATCCAAGCTTGGGCTGGCCTGCATTTTCAAGCATCGCCTCTATCAGCTTATTCCCGGCTGCGGCGGCGCACCTCCGACGAGTTCTCTTGAAGGCCCATTCTCGACGCGCCGCCGATCCGGGCGGAGCGCTCAACCCGGGAGGGAGTCCACCTTAATAATGCCTAATTTTTGTCTTGACAAAGGGGTACACCTCACTTATCCCCTCTTAGGAACCGGATAGTCTCATCGACGCTGCGCTTACCCTGGATGAAGTCTTTGACCTCCATGAAGGCTTTCTGCAGGCCATCAACAAGGTTCGGGAGTCTCTGGTACAGACGCCTATTATCCCGCCGCACGCCTTTTTCCCTAAGGTACGCCACCACCAGCGGCATGATGATTGTCAGGTCCGCGTAGCATACCACCGCATCGGAAAGCATGTCCGGATCTATCTTTGACCAGCTCACCGCCTCGCTTGGCGTTGCCCCCGACAGGCCGCCCGTATCCGGCCGGGCGTCGGTGACCTGGATGAAGTAGTCATGACCCTTGATATTGAACCCGAGCACTTCCTGCAAAGCCGGTTCAGTCTGCAGGATGAAGTTCTTCGGAGAGCCCCCGCCCCATATCACCACGCCGCTTTTCCCGATGTTTTTCTTGGCCTCATAAACAATAGCCGTCGTCTCGTTGACATCGATGCTCGAGTCTATTTGAATGTCTCGCCCCGTGAGATTGAGTGCAGCAATGTCAAGGCCGATTGTACTGTCTCCGGGCGAGGAAGTGAAGACCGGAACATCGCACCGGTATGCCTGGGCGAGAAAGCTCATGCCCGAAGTGCCATGTTGCTGTTCCGCCTCATGTACACGCCGCCCCAGAAGCCAGTGCAGCCTTGAAGTCCCCATACGCGTCTGAAACTCTCTTTGTCCTAAAGCCTTTACCAGCCAGTGATCCGTGGTTGCCAGGACTTTGTATTCCATCAAGATATCATAAATCCTCACTATTCCCTGTCTGTGAAGGCTGGAGTCGTTCGTAAAGGGAGATCCGCGATACAGCGGCAGATTCAGCGCGAAGTGGAGATCGTGGTATATGTTCGCGCCTGTCACAACAAGGTAGTCAATCAACCCGTCAGCCATCATGGGCACCAGGCAAGAAGAGCCAAGGCCCGCGGGCGTGGCCGCGCCGGCCAGGCTCATACCCACGACCACATCATCGCGGAAGATTTTTTCGACCATCACATTACAGACCTCCCGCAATCTTCCCGCATTGTATGCCAGGAAATAACGGTCGATCATATCCACGATGGAGATTCCGGGAGGGATGGCCTCAGGGAAAATTCTTTGCCATAATCCGGAGTTAAAACAGTTATTCTTCATTATGATCTCCTTTTATTGTTTCGTTCTTCGCACGTGAAAAAATCCACCAACAGAATACAGCAGGAAATATTGGACATCCCCATTAGCACGCAATAAATCGTCCATTTCATTGAGGCATCCATTGGAAGGATGGATCGACTCAGCGGTTAATCAGCCTGAAAGTGTTTGAGAGAATTAACATTTTTTCATGCAGGGCGGTTGGGAAAAGAAAACTAAAACGATTGCAATATTTGAAAATAGTATAGCATACTTCTTTCTCCTTTTAAATGAATAGCATACGATGCAATAATAAGCGCGGACCATCGCCCTCAAACGAATTTTCCCGGTCGCTGCTTGGATTCCTCTTGCTGATCACCCGTATTGTAAAACAAAATGGTCTTACCTGATATTGTCCGCCAACAGGGTAAATTCCAGGCTGCAATGGACAAACCAAGCAATTCCCCTCCATAAGGTCCGCATCGCTTGCATCATCATGGATCCTGCTTAGTAAATGTTAAGCCCCTTCCACTCCCCATTTTATTTTTTCCTTGCAATTTCTGGTTAACTACTCTATAAAAATCGTAGCAACTGACCTATACAAAGAGTTTCTCCGAGTCAGTACGCCTACCGATTGAATTCCACGGCGACTGATCGACAGGGTGCGGCTGGAAACGGCCACGCCTCCCGCTTTCGGAAAGGAGAATGCATCGGCAGCCGATTCCGAAACGGGGATCGGTTTTTTTTGAGATGAAACTCAAGGATAATTTTCACAGGATCATAGACTATCTGCGCATTTCTGTCACGGACCGCTGCAATCTGAGGTGCCGCTACTGCATGCCTGAGGCCGGGATTCCATCTATGGGACACGGAAGCATCATGCGGTACGAGGAAATTCTCAGAGTAGCCAGGGTAGCGGTGGGTCTGGGTATTCGCAAAATCCGCGTCACCGGCGGTGAACCCCTTGTGCGCAGGGGAATAACGGAATTTATGCGGCAGGTCATTCAACTTCCCGGCCTCCGCGAGCTCACCCTCACCACCAACGGCGTTCTGCTGGAAGAAAAGGCACAGGAACTCTATGATCTTGGGGTCCGGCGGATAAACGTGAGCCTGGACACTCTTACTCGTGAAAAGTTCGCTCACATCACCCGCCGGGATCTCCTGATGACCGTCATGAACGGCATTCAGAAAGCTTCAGAAGTAGGTTTTTATCCCATCAAGATTAATGTGGTGGCTATCCGGGGATTTAACGATGACGAGATCCTGGATTTTGCCCGCATCACTGAAAAACACCCACTCCACGTCCGATTCATCGAGTACATGCCCATAGGCGATGGCATGGCCTGGAGCGCCGATTGTTCCATTTCGGCAGAAGAAATCCGGAGCGTGATCCAGCGGTACAGACCCCTGGAGCCCGTTGCTCACTACAACTCTGACGGACCTGCACAAATGTTTGCATTTGTCGGCGCGGCGGGTCGGGTGGGATTCATCAGCTCCTTGAGCAACTCTTTCTGTAATTCCTGCAACCGCCTGCGGCTTACTGCCGACGGTAAGCTTCGCAATTGCCTGTTCTCAGACGAGGAGACAGATCTGCTGGCCCTGCTCCGATCCAGCGCGACAGATGAGCAGGTCGCTGAGATGCTTACCCGGTGCATCCGCTCAAAGCCGGCTAATCATCTCATCCATACCGGTAGGATCAGGACGTGCCACCGGAGCATGTCCAGCATTGGCGGGTGAACCATCAGACTTCAACTAATACTTGCGAATATTTTTTATACTGCAACTACAATTACTCATAATTCATAGCTGCCTACTGCATGAGGACGAACCGCATAATTTTTTCCGGGCCATCTTATCCGGAGATTATTGCCTCCGGAAAGCTGGCCGATAGGGTGAGAGAGGCAACTCCCTCGCCTCCCGATGGGAAAGGAAAAATGAAATGCGCAGGACATCGCCTTTTGCGGATTTTGATGGATTGCCTGTTTCCCTTTCTTTCCCGCGAATTTCTCCGGGAAGAGGGGGGAAACGTTGTTTGCAACCGGCTGATCGTTTGTTGGCATTACATCAAAAGCAAAAAGAGAAAAAAATGAAGTGGAAAAAAAGCGTACTCGTCATTATTGTAATGCTTATGGGCATGGTTCTTGGGACAACCGGACGGGCTGCGGAACGGCTTCGGCTTTCCACCACTACCAGCACGGATAACACCGGTCTTCTGGCTTATATCCTGCCGCCTTTCGAACAAAAGCATAACGTCAAGGTGGATGTTATCGCCGTGGGCACCGGCAAGGCCCTGAAGCTGGCTGAAAACGGCGATGTGGATGTAACTATGGTTCACGCACCGGATGCGGAAATGAAATTCGTAGATGCAGGCTTCGGGGTGAACCGGCGGTTGTTAATGGCGAACTATTTCATGATTGCAGGGCCTTCAGAAGACCCCGCCGGCGTTAAGAGCGCAGCCACGGTTGAAGAAGCGTTCCGTAATATCGCGGAATCGAAGGCTGTTTTCATCTCCCGGGGGGACAATTCGGGCACGCATATCAAAGAACGGAAAATCTGGGGGAACGCGGGCATACAACCCTCAGGCTCATGGTACGTCGATGCGGGTGCCGGAATGGGAGCAGTGCTCATCATGGCGGACGAAAAGAAGGGATATGCCCTGGCAGACCGCGGCAGCTATTTGAAGTACCTGGACAAAATACAGATACGGGGAGTTTTCGAAAAAGAGTCAGACGGTCTCTACAACCCATACTCTATCATCGCCGTCAGTCCAGCCCGGCATCCCGACGTCAAATACGAACTGGCCATGGCGCTCATTACTTGGCTGACATCTCCCGGGGGTCAGGCCATGATAGGAAATTTCACGGATAAAACAGGAAAAGTGCTTTTTACGCCCCTGGCTGTGCCGATGAAGTAACGGAAGAGCCGGAAATAATGGGTCCCCGGCTTTTTAATGATATCTTTTTCGCATTCGTAGAGGATATCTTCGGGTGGTATGTTTTACCGCCCCGAAACACGCTGAGAGAGGGAAGCCTTGTACTACATTGGAGAAGCGTTCCTCAAATCGCTGGAGCTCATTTTCACCCTTGACAGGGAGGTTATGGCCATTGCCTTTCTCTCCCTGCGTGTCTCGGGCACGGCCACATTACTGGCGGCCGTGGTGGGGATTCCAGCGGGATTTATGCTGGCCGTCTCGCGGTTTCGAGGCCAGCGAACGGTTGAAACCGTGCTCAATACCCTGATGGCTCTGCCGACGGTGGTGGTGGGTCTTTTTCTCTATGCGCTGCTGTCTCGACGCGGACTGCTGGGAGAAGTGGGACTTTTGTTCACACCCACCGCGATGATCATGGGGCAATTCATCCTGGCCACACCCATCGTCACTGCGCTGACCCTTTCGGCCTTCCGTACCATAGACGCGCGGGCACGGGAAACCGCCCTGACACTGGGCGCCGGTCCGGCCCGGGCCGCATTGGCCGTTATGCTGGAAGCACGCTATGCCACCATGGCAGCCGTCATCGCAGGCTTCGGCCGCGTAATCGCCGAAGTGGGATGTTCCCTGATGGTGGGCGGCAACATCCGATGGTATACCCGTAGCATGACCACAGCCATCGCCCTGGAGACCGGCAAAGGAGAATTCGGCCTCGCTCTGGCCATCGGGATCATCCTGCTTTCTGTGGCCCTGGCAGCCAACATCCTTCTCCATACCCTTCAACTGGAAAAGGTGTAATATCTATATGGAAGTTCGCATCGAGAACCTCCGGAAGCACTACGGCAGCCGCATCGTGCTGGATATACCCCGGTTCCGGATACCCGGCGGGTCATTCTACGCCCTCGTAGGTCCCAATGGGGCGGGCAAGAGCTCTCTTTTTCGGATTCTGGCTTTACTGGATAGGGAGTTCACGGGCACCCTGGTAATGGACGGCAAACGGCTGGATGATAATGCTGTCGATCTCCGAAAAATAAAGCGTGATATCACCCTGGTGCACCAGAACCCCTATATGTTTCGAACCTCGGTGGAGGGCAACGTGGGATTCGGCCTTCGCATCCGAGGTCTGCCGAAGGCCGAGGTTCGTCAACGGGTAAGTGAGGCCTTGGAGATGGTGGGGCTTGCGGGGTTTGAGAAAAAATCCGCGCTTCGTCTGTCAGGCGGCGAGGCCCAGCGGGTGGCCCTGGCCCGCGGTCTGACCCTCCAATCGCGCTTGCTCCTTCTGGACGAGCCTACGGCCAACGTAGACCGACCCAGTGTGGAGGCGCTGGAGGAGACACTCACTCAGATTCACCACCAGTGCCGAATTACCATTTTGCTGACTACCCACGATCCTCGTCAGGCCGTGAGGGTGGCCCAGCGAACGTTTATGCTGGAAGAAGGCCGTGTGACTGAAGCGGACAGGAAGAACACATTCCGGGGAACGGTTCGGATGCTGGATGGAGAGCCTGTTCTGGACACAGGAAATCTTTGCATTAATCTGCCCTCGCCGGACCCTAAGTATCGGAGAATTTCAATCCGACCCAACGACATCATCGTATCAAAGCAGCCTCTTGTCTCCAGCGCCCGCAACTGTCTGCCGGGAGAGATCAAAGAGATCCGCACCTCAGGCAATCTTGTCCACCTGAGTGTTGCCGCGAAGGAACAGTTCGTCGTCGAGATCACCACCCGCTCCTACCACGAGATGGACCTTCACCTCCTCGACGCTGTCTACCTGTCTTTCAAAAGCACGTCGATCACACCGCTGGTGGAATAAACCGTCAACATGTAATGCACTTTGACCATGAGAGAAAAGGATGGCATTTTTTAATCGATCAATTTGAATCAACTCTTAATCCTTAATGCTGGGTGGGGAATACCTGTCAGATCCTCTTCCAGAGCCCTTTTGATCGCTCTCAACCTCTCCATATCCAGGATCTGCCCCCCTCCGGCATCGGCGATGTAAAACACGTCCAGCGCCCGGTCCTCCTCCGTGATGACCCGGGCCAGGGAAATGTCCAATCCCATACGGGTCAGGGACCTGGAAATTGCGTGGAGCAATCCCGGCGCATCATGTGCCTCCACCTCCAGCACCGTGAATCGCCGTGAGACGTTATTGGATACGGTAATCAGTGGTCGTTCGCGGCGGCCTTTCAACGGGGGTGCCGGCAATATGGGATCGGAAGCCTTGATATCTTGAGCCTGGTTGAGCATATGCTTGAGCGCCTCCCCCACTTCCCATTCCTTTTCCGGGGAGCAAGCCGATGAATCCCGCCACTGTGTAACCACAAAAAAGTCCAGTACGAGGCCGTCCTCCCGGGTATACGCACTAGCATTGAGAATATTGAGTCCTTTGTCGGCCAACGTCCCTGCAATGTCCGCGAAAAGGCCCAACCGGTCGCGCGTGCAAACCATCAACGTCCGGCAATGGCCGGGCGTACCCTGGATCCACTGGAGGGCAACAGCCTCTTTCTTTACGCGAACCCGATGTACAAGCTCTACATGGCGGGCCAGATCTTTTGGATGAAGAAACCGAAAGTAAGATGCGGGCATCTTTTCCACATGTTCCTCAAGTTCCCGCCTGCTGATGTGAGGTTCCAAGAAATCAACCGCCCGACGTCCTACCTCCAAGGGAGGGATCCCTTCCTGTTCGATCCCTCTGGCTTTTTCCCAGAACCTGCGGCGGCTCCTGATGTACAGTTCATAAAGAAGGGTCTCCTTCCACTCGTTCCAACTGTCAGAGCCTACGGCGAGGCTGTCCGCATTCGTCAAAAGAAAAAGCATATGCAGCCGTTCTTCCCGGCCAACTTTTTCCACAAAGCCATTTATTGTCGCCGAATCATCCAGGTCCCTTCGCTGAGACGTTTGCGCCATGAGGAGATGATTTTCCACAAGGAACCGGACTGTTTTGGAATCTTTCTCGTTCAAGTAAAGCCTGGCGCAAATTTCAGGGACCAGGGAACCCCCTTCTTTCTCGTGGTCGCCTCCCAGGCCCTTACCGATATCGTGAAGCAAGGTGGCAAGATAGAGAACCTCCGGCCGCCGGATATTCCGGAAGGCCTCGAAATATCGAGCCCTCGTTCCGTCAGGGTGTTCTATTTTGAACTCATCCAACATCTCAATGGCCAGGAGGGTGTGCTCCCCGATGACAAAACGATGAGATTCGTCGCTGGAGCGCATGGAGGCGACTCGGCCGAACTCAGGCACGTACATGGAGAGAAAGCCCGCTTCATGCATTGGCCGGAGAGTAAGGGCTACCGGCCCATGGTGGCCCAAAATCCGGGAAAAAATTTTTGCGGCTTTCTTTGAACGAAGGAATGGAGCTGTGATTTTGTGAAGACCAGCATGAACCATTTCCTGTAAGGCGCTATCCTCGGGTAAGCCTTGTATCTGAATGGCCCGATACGCCTCGATCCATTGCTGGGGGTCCATGTCTGGATCAGATGGGTTATTCACTATAGCTCCTTCCAGATGAGTTTAGAAAAGATGGCCTTTCTATTGAACTTGAGCCACCTCGCGCAACGAGGGAACGACCCATGGGTGAAAACGCTCAATTCCTCGTACTTTCATCATAAAATATATACAACAAAGATCCCGACTTTTTCAAGACCGAAGCCTTCTTCTCCTTTTAATCCTCCAATCATTGTTGAATGTTTTCATGGTATCATGCAACCTGTTCACCTGTTCTGAGAGAATTGCGTCAACATATGTATGTATCCTTAAGTCAAGGGTATTGAGGGTAGGGGTGAGGAGGAATTTTGTAAGGGCACAGCGCGCTGTGTCCCTACTTTAGAACCCCGTCACACTGGCACCCCTCCACAAGCGGGGCCGAGGGGACAATAATTCAAGGGTATTTTGGACACAGCCCATGTCACAGTGGTGAGACATTTTCTACGTAATTGTCATTCAGGGGCTGCACCCTCGGAGCATGAAAATGGTCAGGTGCCTGCACGGGTTAACTGCATAACTATTTAATTATATTACTATTAAATGATTATTCATAATAGTTCTAATTTCTATTTTCTAACTAAGTATGTCACGAAGGGATCAGCTATTCTCATAAGTAGCACCCCTCGGCCATTAATTTGCAGACCATAGTCTAAAATAATTTTTTCGCACCTAAACCCTTTCACCAAGGAGAAAGGGTGTTTTCCCATGGCCGCCAACCTGAGTCGAATCGCATCCGGCCGGCCCGCCGGCTCGTCACCAGCAGGTATATCCGCCGTCGATGACGACGGTTTGGCCCGTGAGAAAAGACGAGGCGTCCGACGCCAGGAAGACCGCCAGCCCCTTAAGCTCTTCCGGCTCGCCAGGCCGCCTCATGGGCGTAAGGACTTTGATCAGATCCTTTGTCTTTGGATCGTTCAGGGGACCGGCGCCCATCTCCGTGCGCATGTACCCCGGTCCGATGGCATTGACGCGTATGCCGTAATCGGCCCAATCGCCCGCCAGTTGCTTGGTGAACATGACAACGCCGCCTTTGGATGCGCAATAGGGGTTGTTGTGCCGGCCCAGGTTGGCCACGAAGCCCGACATGGACGCGATGTTGATGATGTTTCCGCGTTTTTGCCGGATCATGATCTTTCCCACCGCCTGGGCACAGAGGAATGTGCCGATTAGGTTCACCCGTATAACATGCTCCCAGTTCTCGGGGGCGATGAGTTCCGTGGGGATGCTGGAATCGCCGCCTTCCCACTGGGGCCTGGCAACCACGCCCGCACTGTTCACCAGGATGTCGATCCGCCCGAACTCTTGCTGAACCTCGTCTGCCATGTGTTGGGCGCCCTCCGGCGTGGAGATATCCACGTTCAGCGCCATGGATTTTCTGCCCAGGGTCTCGATCTCGGCCGACACTTTCCGGGCATTCTCTTCCAACAAATCCGCAATGACCACGTGGGCCCCGGCCTCGGCAAGCCCATGGGCCATGGCCCGACCCAATCCCCGCCCCGCTCCCGTAACGACGGCGACCCTGTCGTCCAGCCTGAATAAATCCAAAACTCCCATTGTTCCATCCCTCCCGATCCGATCTCTCTATCTCTCAACTCCCGCATCAATCCCACAAGAGCATGATCTTGCATATATCCTCCGGGCGCTTAAGGAGCAGCTCGAATCCCTCTTTCACCCTGCTGATGGGCAGGCGGTGGGTAATGAAGGTCTCTGCTATCTCAGGCCGCTCTTTCAGCAACTCGATGGCTTGCGGGATCTTGTTGCTGTTTCGGGTCCCCCGCAAGCTTATGCGTTTGCGTATCAGGGTGAACGGCACCAGCGATACTTCCTCCAGAATCAGCCCTGCAATAACCACGCGGCCGCAAATGGAAACCCCTTCCACCGACAGGGGAAAATTGCTGGCCTTGCCGGAGGCCTCGACCACCACGTTGGCCCCTTCCCCCTTGGTGAAGTCCCGGATTGCTTCCAAGGGGTCGGTCTGTCGAAGATTAACTGCCTCATCGGCCCCCAGTGCCCGGGCCCTGTTCAGACACGGCTCCTCGATATCGAAAATAAGGGTTCGGTGCCCCCCTTGTTTCGCGGCCAGTAAAACGGCAAGGCCAATAGGCCCTGCGCCGAATACGGCCACTGTGTCTCCGGGAATGAGATCGGCCGTATGAGCCGACTCAAGGCCTATCCCCAGCGGCTCGGCTAAAGCGGCTTTCTCGTGCGGCCAGTCATCGGGGACCGGATAGAGCTTGTGCCGGGGTACCACCATATATTCCCGGCCGCCTCCATCCACGTGGATGCCCCTGAATTGAAGCTGGAAGCAGTTGTGGGGTATGCCGATGCGGCAGCTATAACATCGGCCGCACTCGATGACGGGCTCCACCACAACGTGCTGCCCGGGCCGCAAGTCTTCCGCCCCGGCGCCGGTACTCGCCACCTCCCCGCTCATCTCATGGAAGGGGATGTGAGGGAATGTGACAACGGGATGTCCCCCTTCATACACGTGGAGGTCTGTTCCGCAGATTCCCATGGCGCGCATGCGCACCAGAACCTCTTGCGGCCCTGGAGAAGGGGTTTCCCTCTCCTCCAGCGCTACCTCATGAGCCTTGTTGATCACTGATACCTTCATCGTCGATCCTTTCGTTGCAGGTAATATCCATGTCTTTCAAATTTGTGCATACGTATAGCTTGTATCGAGGAACGTGTCGTTTTGTCAAGTCGATTTCGAACTTCGTTTGCGGTGGAAAGGTTCGTTATTTGATCGTAATTACCTGACGTTATTCATTACGCATATCTCTCTGCCACAGTAAAATAGTTCCACAAGGAGGTATCAGGCAAATACCATAGCACTGAGCAGGTAGGGCCGCCATCCACATGATTTCTTCGCGAACTGCTTGAAATAGAACGCTCTTACCGTTACAATCCTAACAGTGATATCCATATCCGCACCCAGGAGGAATTACTCATCTTCCATGGAGCCTCGCGGTATCAAAAGGGAGTTGGGAATGATTTTTGTTGAAAAAGTCTCTAAATCATTCGGCGGGCTTGAGTTGTTCCGGGAAGTGAACCTGCGAATCAATCCAGGGGATCGCATCGGGCTGGTGGGTCCCAACGGATCGGGAAAAACCACATTACTCAGGATTATTGCCGGGCAGGAAGCTCCGGACAGCGGAAGGATCATCCGCAGAAAAGAGAGTCGGATAGGATACTTGCCTCAAGAGGTGGACCGCCTGGATAATCTGCCCCTGGAGGAATTCGTGCTGGCGGGCGCCTCGGCTATAGTAGCCACCGAGCAAGCAATAGCAGAACTGGGGCGACGCATGGAAGCCCTGCAGGACCAGAGTGAATTGGAACGGCACCTGCGGGAGCTGGATCGGCTTCAGCGCCAGTATGATGCGGCTGATGGATCGAGAATCCACGCTCGATGCCGCATGATCATTCAGGGGCTGGGATTTACCGAGGATCAACTGTCATGGCCCCTGGAGAATTTTTCCGGCGGCTGGCGCATGCGGGCTGCCCTTGCAAGGCTGTTGCTTCAGGAGCCGGACCTGCTTCTCCTGGACGAGCCGACCAACCACATGGACCTGGCGTCCCTTGTATGGCTTGAGAATACTTTGAAGGAACATGCCGGTTCCATTGTGCTTGTTTCGCACGATCGTGCATTCCTGGAACAGGTCACGCAAAAGACTGTGGCACTGGAGGGGAAAGGTCTCAGAATATATTCAGGCCCTTACAGCTTCTACGTGCAGGAACGGGATCTTCGCCAGCGTCAACTGGAGGCGGCCTACAGGAATCAACAAAAAAAAATCATTGCTCAGGAGCGCTTTATCGAGAGGTTCCGGGCCAAGAACACCAAGGCCAGCCAGGTAAAGAGCAGGTTGAAGATGATGGAGAAGATGGAGCGGATCGAACCGCCCTCCGAGCCCCCCATGGTGAAGTTCAACTTCCCTCAGCCTCCCCGTTCGGGCCGGGAGGTCATCACCCTCTCGGGAGTCAATAAATCGTATGGAACCATCAGGGTATACTGCGACCTGGAATTTCAAGTCCTGCGCGGGGAGAAGCTTGCCCTGGTGGGCCCCAATGGAGCCGGAAAATCCACGCTTCTCAAGATCCTGGGCGACATGGTGAAGATTGATCACGGCCGGCGGAAAGTGGGCCACAATGTGGCCGTGGCCTATTTTGCCCAGCATCACATGGAAACCCTTCATTCCGATCGTACAATCCTGGAGGAAGTCTGGGGCATTGCACAGGAGATGCCCCAGTCGCAGGTGCGGGCTTTGTTGGGGGCGTTTCTCTTCACCGGCGACGACGTCCACAAAAAAATATCCGTGCTCTCAGGGGGAGAAAAAAGCCGCGTGGCTCTGGCCAGGCTCCTCATCCGCCCCGCAAACCTGATCCTCATGGACGAGCCCACCAATAACCTGGACCTTCCCTCCTGCGAAGTTCTGGAGCATGCACTGGCATCTTTCACGGGCTCTCTTGTCTTCATCACCCACGACCGCCGGTTGATCAATGCCGTCGCCACCTCAGTGGTGGAGGTGATTGCGGGGACACTCCGGCGGTTTCCCGGAAACTACGACGATTACATGTACCGGAAACATCAAGGGGGGCAGCCTGACCATGCAAGGATTGAGTCAAAGACACCTGCATCGGCTAAGAGCAGCGGCGACGGGGCCGGTCGAACCAGAAACCGCCGCCGGGAAAAGGGGAAAAAGGCCCTGGAGGCGGAGCTCCGCAACCGCTTCTATCGGGAAACCCGGGAGAGCTCCGCGGAGGTGGAGCGCGTTGAGACGGAGCTGGACGCCGTCTCGCAGAGACGTCGGGAGATACAGGCCCTGTATACCGACCCGGCCACTTACGACGACAGCGGCAGAGTCCGGGAACTTGGCCTGGAGGACAAGTCCCTGGAAGAGCGTTCCCGTGAATTGATGAAGCAGTGGGAAAGCCTTCAACTCCAGCTTGAAGAGTCCCGAAGCCGCTTTGAACGGGAGATGGGGATGCTGAAGGGGGAAGCCGGGGAATAGCATCCTGCCCAAGACACATGAAACTGTCTCCACCCAATGCCCACAGCCAAAGCCCGTTAAAGGGAGGGTGAAGCCATGGAAAAGTGCAAAGCGTGCGGAAAACCTCTGGGATCCAACAAGGACTGTGAGGAATGCCTTACGTACCTCATAGAGAGGGGCAAAGAAGACGTTGATGAAGAGAGTGCTGATAGAGCAGCTTCTGACGGAGAAGAGTGGCTGCGAAAACGCGGCAAGTCGGCACCTCAAAAATTGATTGCATTGGTAAAACTTTTTATTGAAATTGTCAGAGATTACAGGAATGGCAGTTATAAAAAAATTCCATGGGATACCGTTCTATTTATCGTGGTTGCTATTATTTATGTGGTAAATCCGTTCGATCTTGTGCCTGACTTCATACCCGTGGTGGGCTGGCTTGACGATGTGGCAGTGGTTTCTTTAGTTATAGCTGCAATTGCGAACGATCTCAGGGAATATTGTATCTGGAAAGGATATAATCCTGATGATTATGGGTTATAATGCACCTACATTGTGGATACATTATAATCATTAGACATATAAGTTTGCAGTGGTTGACATCATTACTCCCAGGAATTAACCTTTAAGAGCTGGCACTAAAAAAAGTCGTCATCCCGCCGGGATAAAGATGCATGGGAAGAAGTGTCCCGCATATCAAACAACCTGAATCGATTATGAAGATGAGAACAAGAGGAGGACAGTCATAATGTCGAAATCGGAAGATTATTTGAAAGAGGCATTTGCAGGAGAATCCCAGGCGAACCGCAAGTATCTTGCTTACGCCGCGAAAGCTGATGATGAGGGGTACCCCCAGGTTGCCAGGTTTTTTCGGGCGGCCGGAGAGGCGGAAACCATCCACGCACACAACCACCTGAGGGCTCTCGCGGGAATCAGGAGCACAAAAGAGAACCTCGAGGATGCCATTGCCGGTGAGACCTATGAGTTCAAGTCCATGTACCCCGAGATGCTCGATGCGGCAAAGGCCGAGGGGAACAAAAAGGCGGAAACGTCTTTCCACTATGCTATGGAGGCAGAGAAGCTCCATGCTCAGCTTTATACAAAGCTTCTGGATAATCTGAGCTCATTCAAGGAGAGTTATCCTTACTATGTTTGTCCGGTTTGCGGCCATACAGTGGAGAACGAGCCTCCGAACGCCTGCCCTGTTTGCGGTACCCAGGGAAAAATGTTTAAACGGATCGAGTAGCTGAAAAACGAGGGCGCCCGGTTGGTTTCATCAGAGCACCTCTCCTGGTCCTTGACGAGAAATCTTGATGTGGTGCTCATAACCATCTCATGGCGGCTCAAAGGAAATAGCTCGTTGTAATTACTTCCAGAACAGGAGAATACAATGAAACTTTCATGTAAACAATGGTGCCGTATACAGGAGATGCTGGCCAATCTCAAGTGCCCCAATTGTTTCAGTGCGAAGGTAAAACTCTGCGAGGAGGAAACCGCGGAGAATGCCGAGTGCACCGAGTGCGAGTGCCGATTCGAGTTCAATCCCGACCTGTTGGAAATGCACGAATAAGGCCAGATAAGAACCTGTTTCTTTACGATTTCCAGGGGGCGACTCTAACGATATTTCGGTATCTTTATGGATCGCCCTTTTTTTTACTAGCACATAGATGCAGTAAGAGCGTTATAAAACTCGATATTTCTTGAAGTCCCGCCCAAACATTCCTCAAGCGGTACTCCCCTTTCTATCACTAACACAAAACAGCCTCATGCACACCGTTCTGTGCGACAACGAAAGAGACCAGAGCCTTGCCGTCTCTCGAGTGAGGATTGGGCCCACGATGGCGAAGGTTCACCCTTCCCAGGACTTCTTTCTTTATTAACGGTTGATAATTTTTGTGCCTCATCTCACCCATGAGTGCCTGGTATTTTTCCCTGTGAAATACCACATCTTTGGGCTTGAATTTCATTTCAATTCATTCCTCCTATATGGAGTCATTGTTGAATAGTTGATCGCGTTATGTGAGTAGTTTAGCTGATGCTATATCTTTTTTTTACCGCTTAATATACCGAGGAAAATGTATCAAGGGCTTGAAATTATTAAAATCTATATATGTAATTCGGCTGCAACTGTCGAAGATGATTAAGTAAGAAGGAACACCATACAGGAACTCATACAACCACCAGCAAAACAACAGGAAAATCAATATAATATCAATCAGTTAAATCTAAACTTCGCCTAACCGGACAGAAATGACAGCAATGCTAAGGTAACGGGCATGATTATAACCCAACACCCAACATATTGAGAGCCGTGAGGTAGTGAATTTTAGCGGCCTGAGCCATATCCTCTAAAGGTATATGCTCATTAGGCCTATGGGAAAGCCTGAAATCCCCAGGTCCGAACATTACTGTTGGAACGCCCAGTTGGGCATTGATGATATATGCGTCAGTGCCTGCATCCTTCCCCGCGATGTTTTTTTTCTCCCCAGTCACTCGCTCGATATTTTTTAGTAGCGTCTGTACCAGGGGATGATCGGAAGAAGTCTCAGTGGGCAGCACCAGCTTTTGCACGTTGAACTCCAGGCGATTCTCATCGGTTCGGTATTCTCTAACAACCTCTTCTATTTCCCGCCTCACGTCCTCTTCTTTTTCACCGGGTATAATGCGCCTGTCACCGCTTAATTTGCAATAATCGGGTATAACGTTGACCTTCTCTCCTCCGTGGAACATGGTAATGCTAATGCATGGTGGAGACAAAAGAGGGTGGGAGCGTTCCTTCAAAAGAGGAGAAAGTCGGTCTTTCAGGATTTTTACTACCTCCACCATGTTCTCAATGGCATTGATCCCCAAGTGGGGCCTTGCGCCATGGGATGTCTTGCCGTGGGCGATGATGTCAAACCACATGATTCCTCGCTGCACCACTTCCACTCCAAGGTTGGTGGGCTCCCCAACGATGGCAAAATCCGCCTTTACCTCGCCTTCGTCGGCCAACAATCGGGTTCCCGCAACCCCGAAGTTTTCCTCGTCTGAAACCGCGGTCATTTTCAATGTACCCTTCAGCTCTCGACCGGATTCAGCCAACATAAGAAATGCTTCCGCCATGGATGAAACCGATCCTTTCATGTCCACGGACCCCCGCCCCCAGAGGAAGCCATCTTTAATCGCACCCCCGAAAGGATCGTGCTCCCACTTTTCTTCTCCTGCCGTGACCACGTCCAGATGGCCGTTCCAGAGAAGAACGGGAGACCCATGCCCCAACTCCGCCACAAAATTGGGCTTTCCTTCGAATTTGGAAACCACGCGCCCATGGACTCCGTGCCGCTCGAATAGTTTCATTAATCGGTCAACGCATGCCTCAACGTTGCCCGGAGGATTGATGGAAGGAATACGAACAAGATCTCCGGCCAAAGCGTTGAGTCTATTTATGTTGATGAGATCCGATAGTTCTTTCATTTTTTCTCCTTTGAATCTATCAGGATAAACACTTCAAGCAGGCCAAAACATTCACCCGCCTGCAACGCGCCTTTTAACTTTCATAGAAACTTACCAGGCGCTCATTATCCCGTTGATCTTGGTCTTAAGTGCCTTACACTCATTAGGATACCATATGTCCGCTCAGAAAGTCTCAAAGCTCTGGCATTGTTACCGGGCTTCGAAGTTCACCGCTCAAACATCGTCTTCCATCCTCAACAATTTCTCCAAGATATCCAGGTAGTTTAGGGGGATTTACAGCCCGGATCTCTGTCTGATAAATCGTAGACCACCTGCCCCCCGATGATGGTCTTCTCCACAACAATCTCGCGTATCTTCCGGGGATCCACGCTGGTCGGGTCATCAGACAGTACTGCCATATCGGCCAGTTTACCCGCCTCCAGGCTCCCTTTTTCCTTCTCTTCAAAGCCCAAATAGGCCGCATTTATTGTAAAAGCGCGCAGAGCATCCAGCGCTGAGATTCGTTGTTCGGGACCAAGGATGTGTCCGTCGCGAGTCCGGCGATTTACAGCGGCCCAGATGCCGAACAGGGGGTTGACCGGTGTAACCGGGCAGTCTGAGTGCAAACCGAATATTACGCCCTTCTTCAACGCGGAGGCAAGGGGATCGATGTGGCGGGCTCGCTGTTCTCCCAGGAAAAGATTGACGTGCCTATCCCCCCAATAGTACGTGTGCTGCACAAAGAAAGAGGCGCCCACTCCCATGCGGGCCATCCTCTCAAGCTGGTCATCCGAGGGCAACTGGCAGTGCTCCAAGCGGTGTCGGCAGTTTGGCCGTGGAACTTCATCCTGTGCGCGGCCGATTGCTTCCAGCGCTGATTCTATCGCCCAGTCTCCGTTAGTGTGGATGGACACCTGGAAGCCCGCCTCATGTCCCGCCAATACCTTATGATTAAATTCCCCCTGATTCATCCAAAGGTATCCTCGCCACTCCGGCCGATTGAGATACGGCTCACGCAGCGCTGCGGTCCATGCTTGAATCGAACCGTCCTGGAGCAGCTTTAGAGCTCCTATGCGCAGGTGATCGTTTCCAAACCCGGTATACAGTCCGGTGTCCGTCCGTGGCGAGGTAAATAGCCCTGCAAGCTGAGATTCTATGAACATAAGGTAAATCCGAATGCGTAGATCTCCGCTTTCCACTGCCTGCTGGTACGCCCGGGCCATTTGGAAACCCCCTTCCGTAAACCCAAGATCGTGAACAGAGGTCACACCTACTGTAAGGTACTCCTTCTGAGCATTTAGCAGCGCCGCATAGAAATCTTCCGGTTCCGGGCGTGGAATTACAAGCCTTACCAGATCTCGCGCTGTCTCCTCCAAAAGTCCGGTCAGATCTCCATCGGTTGGATTCTTTATGATCCGGCCGCCAGGCGGGTCAGGTGTGTCGCGGCTGATCCCGGCCAGCTCGAGGGCCTTGCTGTTGGCCGTTCCCACGTGGCCGGAGATATGGCGAAGGTATACGGGATGCTCAGGCGCCGCTTCATCGAGTTCTTTTCTCGTGGGATGCCGCATTTCGGCAAGAAGCGTATCGTCGTAATTGGTACCCAAAACCCATTGACCTCTGGGAGTGTTTTGAGCTTTTTGGGCAACCTTTTCGAGAATGTCTGAAATGCGGACATTGGGCGGCGAGCCGCAGTAGATCTGGGACATGAGAAGGCCGCGGCTCAGGAAATGGTTGTGCGATTCTATGAAACCGGGCACAACAGTCTTTCCGTTCAAGTCCATAATTTGTGTCCCCTCCCCGGCCAAAGGGAGAAGTTCCTCCGTCGCGCCAATGCCCGCGATGCGTCCCTTTTGTATTGCAACGGCCTGGGCGCGGGTATTGCTGTCATCAAGGCTCAATACATTTCCGTTGGTCAATATCAAATCGATGCTGTTTATCTGAATGGTCATTTTCATATGTTCCTTTTGATGGAGCAGTTTTGCATCTATTTTCAGCTACTTAAAATATTTGACAAGATAACGGGATGAACCTGATTTCCTTAATCCTTGTTATCATGGTATCCAATCAAAAATCCCTTTGCCGGTTTTACTATAACGGGTGATGGAAATGTTGTATGCCGCTGTATTGCGCCAGCAAGGGTTATTTAGTTTAGTCAATCCTTGAGGAATTGATCGAATGCGTCGCGCAGACCATCGCCAAGCAGGTTGAACCCTATAACTGCCAGAGACAGAACAATCCCAGGGTAGACAACGGTCCACGGAGCCAGTTCCATCATTACTCTGCTTTCGGAGATCATGGCGCCCCACGATGGTGTGGGGGGCTGGGTTCCCATTCCCAGAAAGCTGAGGGCGCTCTCTACCAGAATGGCCGTGGAAAGGGTCAAACTGGTCTGGACGATGATGGGGGCCACGATATTGGGCAAAATATGCAGGGCCAGTATCCGTACATCTCCTGAACCCGAGGCCTTTGCGGCCAAAACGTATTCGTTCTGCTTGGCCGAGAGGACCGAGCCGTTGATCAGTCGGACAAATGTGGGTGTGTAGACCACTCCAATAGTAATGATCAAGTTCGTCATGCTCGGGCCCAGCACTGCTATGATGCCCAGGGCCAGTATGATGAGTGGGAACGAGAGGATCACATCCATTCCACGCATGATAATCCCGCCGACAAGGCCTTCGTAATACCCGGCAATAAGGCCCAGGATAATACCAATTATCAGGGAAATAGAAACAGAACTGAGGGCAACCCCCATAGAAACCTGTGCGCCATAAATTATCCGGCTGAGAAGGCACCGCCCGAGAAAATCGGTCCCCAGTAAGAATTCCAGGGATGGCGGGCTTATGGTCTCGGGGAAAGTTTCAAATGGGCTGTGTGGGGCAAGATACGAAGCGAAGATTGCGGTTGCAGCGGCCATCAACGTGATGACCAGGCCAAAGACACTGAACTTATTGCGCACCAACCTCCGCAGGAAGACGAGTTTCTTCCAGGCGAGATAGATTTTCCCCGCTTTAACGTCTTTGTTGGACATAAGGTTTATCGTTTCGGAAAAAACTTTCGATTTCACTGTTCGTTGTCTTCGATCAGTGGCCGTGCACTGTGGTCCTGTGTACTCTATTTTTGATCCCGAGTATCATCTTTCTTTTTTCCCATAGGAAATTCTCGGGTCTATGACCGCATAAAGGACATCCACCATGAGGTTAATCAGCATAAAGGATAGAGCAATGAAGAAAACAACCCCCAGTATAAGGGGAAAGTCCCGTTTGGAGATGGAATAGATAACGAGCCGTCCCAGCCCTGGAATCGCGAAGACTTCCTCCACGATCACCAGCCCGCCGATCAGAAATCCAAATCGCAACCCCACCAGGGTGAGCACGGGAATCATGGCATTGCGCAGAACGTGCTTGAAAAGAATCACGTGCTCGGTCAATCCCTTGGACCGGGCTGTAACAACGAACTGCTGCCGGACCACTTCCAGTACACAAGCGCGTGTCATGCGCATGATGAGAGCGGCCATGGCGATCCCCAGAGTAATGGCCGGCAGGCTCATGATCTTAAGGTTCAGGATTGGATCCTTAGAGAACGGGACATACTCCAGGATGGGGAATCCCGGGAACCAGAGCGAAACCATCAGGAGAAACATCGTGCCTATCCAGAACGACGGCAGGGAGAATCCTATGAGGCTGCTAAGCCGCAGAAAGTCATCCGTCAAATGAAACTGCCGGATAGCCGATAAGACACCGAAAGGGATTCCGATCAGGATTCCGATGATGGTGGCAAGGACGGCCAGCTCCAGAGTGGGCGGGTACTTCTCGATAATCTGCGAAAGTACCGGGCGTCCATTAATGATGGAAAACCCGAAGTCCCCCTGCACCAGTTTGGATAACCAATTCCAATACCGTACAACAAAGGGCTGATCCAGCCCGATGGTCTGCCGGAGACGGGCCGCCACCTCCGGCTCGACCTCGATATCCAGCATGATATCAACCACGTCCCCTGGGATCAGAGTCGTCAGGAAAAAGACCACGACCGTCACCCCGAAGAGAATCGGGGTGACGGTCAGCAGCCGTTTGATGATATAGCTAACCATGCATCCCTGTTATTTATCCAGCCAGACTTTCTTAAAGTAAATTCGCGAGGCCAGGGGCGTTGGGATATATCCCTTCACGTAGTCCTGCCAGAACTCGAACCGCTGCGGTCGTGCAAACACGTAAAGAATGGGAGAATATTCGGCCATCTTTCTCTCGATTTCGTGGTAAATGGTCACGCGCTTGCTTCGATCCAACGTCGTAAGCCCCTCGGCAACCAATTTATCCAAATCCGGGCTGCTGAAGCCTGCCCGTCGTTTCACGTCCCGGTCATACACGACATACTCGTCCGGGTCAGGCCGCCAGATATCTGTAAGCAAAATGATCTGATGGTTCCTTGAATTGGCGTCCCGAATGATCTGCCCCCATTCCACCTGAATTATCTCGATATCCACTCCGATCTTTTTCCACTGACGCTGGAGCATTTGCACCGCGTATTGATCTATGACGTGTATTGCCGATACCTTGGCTGTTGCCTTAAACCCGTTGGGGTACCCCGCCTCGGCCAGCAGTTTTTTTGCCCGCTCAGGATTGTAATCGTAAAACGGGAGCTTTTCAGGCGGGGATGCAAAATCGCCTGCGGCTGGTGGGATGGCCCCGGAAAGCTCCGCCTTGCCCATGACAGTCACGCGAATTATTTCCTTCCGGTCGGTGGCGGAACTCAGGGCCTGCCGGACCTTTACATTATCGAACGGGGGCTTGGTGGTGTTGAAGAATACCCGCAGACGGCCGGTTGCCGGGGCCGTGCCGCTTTTGATCCCCTTTTCCTTCATTAAAATCTTGACCAGTTGCGGCTCGATGATCCAGGTATAGTCCACGCTTTTGGCCCGCAGGGCGGCCACGCGGGAAGAGGCGTCCTTGATGAGTCTGATCTCCAGCTCATCCAAGTAGGGAAGCCCTTTTTCCCAGTAATACGGGTTCTTTTTCAAAAGCATTCTGTCGTTGGGACGGAATTCAACCATCTGGAAAGCGCCGGTCCCTATCACAACCTTGTTTGGATCAGACTTCTCAATGACATCCTTGGAGAGAATGGCCGAATGGGCCTTGGATCCCAGGTAGCTGAGAAAGGGCGCAAAGGGCTCCTTGAGGATGAACCGGACGGTGTGTTTGTCCACCACTTCCACCCGGTCCACCAGCTTGAAGCTGACCCGACGGAAAGAGGCGGTCTTGGGATCCAGCAGGCGATCAAAGGTGGCCTTCACATCTTCGGCGCCAAACTCCTTGCCATCGTGAAACTTCACTCCTTTGCGCAAATGGAAAAGGTAAGTCTTGGGATCGGGGTTCTCCCAGGAGACGGCCAGGTCAGGCTGCAAGCTCCCCTTTTCGTCAAATTGCAAAAGCGAGTTATAGAACTGCTCGAAGTAGTTATATGAGGCCCAGGCTGTGGTCTTGTAAGGGTCCAGGCCTACCGCGTCTATGTCATGTCCAACGACAAGTTTTCCTCCATACTTGGGCTTTTCTGCCGAATCGCTCTGGGCAGTCAGCAAAAATAGTCCCACCGCAATCATCATGAAAATTAATGTTACTTTTTTCATTGTTCCTCCTTTGTTTTGAGTAGATTGGGATCGTGGACGACACTAACTCCCGCCAATTGCCAATCATATAAGATCCGGATCATCTTACCTATGGGATACATCATCTATAGCCCCTGACAAATATGGTTAATCTAGCGGAGAAAATCAGAAAAATCAAGCCGTTCGTACTTTCCCTGGCAAGGGTAATCGTCGGTAAACCACATCGCCCGTGCATTCAGATCCATGATCAGCGAAGCCGCAGTAATCCTCTGGCGGGCGCCTGACAATTTTGGATTCGGATGCCAGCATACTGACAAAGGGTAGTCAAAGTGGTCGGCAAATGCAGTCATGAAAGTCCGCTCATTGATATCGCCCGACTTCTCTCGCATTATTTTGTCAACGCGGCGCCAACGCATAAAAGTGCTTGGGAATGGACTTAAAAAGAATTGCGCATCTCGGAATCGCGGATTCAATGACTGGAAATTATTGGAATGAGCGATAATACCTCTATCAGGGTACACGATCTGAATATCCACAGGAGATGTCTCGAGATTCAGCGCCTCGCCGTCCCGCGCAAGCAGTGCGTTTATGCCCCCGGCGCGCGGAGCGGTACCAATGGCCCCGATGGCCTCCGCAAGGGTGTCGGCCTGGAGGGCTTTACGGAACATAAAGTGAAATGGAACCCCTTCGAGTGCGTTCTGATCAGCGGTCAAGGCGTTTGCGCAAAGGCCGATACCGGCCTGGTTGAGTCCAACTTTCCCGATAATCCCGGCTTCACACATGGTGACCAGCCTCGGCGCCCCATTCAGGTCGATCTTCTGGATCACAAGCCCATCGCGCATAGCGGGCAACCAGTCCCAGTTCTGCCCGATCAGAGTTCTGCCACCGGTAGTTATCTCTGGAAGCGCGACTGCGGATGTGCATCCCTCGGCCGCATGCGCCATGGCGTCGGAACTTGAGATCACATCCCCCGAATAGATTATCTCCAGTCGCGCATTTATGGCCAGAATCTCAAAAACGTGGCATCCCGCTCCCCGGGCAATCCCCTGCAACTCCTCCACTAACTCAGGGCTGTAACTCTCGCATGCAGCCATCACCTTTTCGGCTCGGGCAAAAACCTCATCACGGTCCAAGGAGGTTACCTCTTGAAAAGCATCCATATAAATACTGACATTTCGTTTAACACGCTCCTTGAGTTTCCGACCGTGCTCAAGGCCTATGTCGCCATGATCTCCCTTGAATGCTACGATTGGTGTATTCATATGAGTAAAACTCCTTCCGGGATTCCTCAGAAATTTCCACCACGAGTAAGTTAAATTTTCCCATGAAACCGCAGGCAACCCCGTTGAAGGGCACGGAATCATTCGCTGGTATCTTCCATGAAAGTATAAAGGCCGCTCTTTCCCTCACGGGAAAGCCGGGATTCTTTTTACATGTATGGCTTCTTTCCGATGAATGATGAATAACGATTTTGCTTCAGCGGGCATGAAAATAGTTCGAAAATCAGTGCAGTCACATAGTCTCGTAGCATAATAAGAGAAGGATTGTCAAGCATAAATTGTATCAGATTTGTCCTAATACAGAACATCAGTAACATCAAAAAGGATATAGAATTATCCGGGAGTAGTCGGTTAAAATGTTTATAATTTTCAAAAGTGCTCACCAATCGGGCCTTAGATGAGAATCTGCTGCGTTGTGGGCAAGATTTCTCTCGCTTCGTTGGGTCAGAAGGTGCGCTCCGGTTGAAAAGCGCATGACGTGAACCCGGATTCCCGTTATGATTTCAGTGATTAATTTCTGAAAACCCTCGCACCGGAAAAATAATTGACAGATCATAGTGTTGCAGTCAATATAGAGTTGAATTGCGATAATATAGAATAACCATACATGCAACGGCCTTGCGAAATCTTTCATTTCAAGAGAATGAAATGTGCTGTTTGCAAAATGCCTTAAGACGGTCAGAATACCCGAGGATTCGACTCAATATCGGAGAAGGAGCCATGACCATGCGGCCGAGTATTTTCCAATCGTTCGTTTTTTCTGTCTCCTCAGCAGCAGCAAGAGGCGGCACATGGCTCGTTTAATGGTTCCCGGGCGCGGGGTGCACCGGGCAAAATCTCTTGTCGCTTCGCGACCCGGATGACAAGTCGTCCGGGCCACCCCAACAACATCCTTCATCTATTATTGGCGGCAATTTGACTGGGATATCGTTGATCAATCTGTTGCTGATCAAAGTGGATAATTCTAAAAAATCATGAGGAACGTCCTGCAGAAAATAGTGTACATTGATCGGAAATAAGTCGGGATAACACACGCCGGGGGTCAAATATGGACCTGTTCAACATACTCGCCATCCTGATTACGCTGACCGCTTTGTTCAGCTACATCAACTACCAATATATTGGCTTGCCGGTCACCATCGGCGTGATGCTAATAGCGCTTTCTCTTTCGCTGGCGCTCAATGCACTGGGTGCGTGCGGCCTTGGCTTAGAAAAAAAGGCAGAAATATTGTTGCGGAGCATTGATTTTGATAAGACACTACTGCAAGGGTTGCTCAGCTTTCTTTTGTTCGCGGGTGCGCTTCACATCAACATCAACGACCTGTTAAAGCGAAAGTGGATTATAGGGTCATTGTCTACGGTTGGCACACTCCTGTCTATCTTTCTCGTCGGTACACTGACGTGGCTAGTGTTGGAATGGTTCAAAGTTGATATGTCGTACGTCTACTGCCTGCTCTTCGGGGCTCTCATTTCGCCCACGGATCCGATCTCGGTGCTTGGCATCTTGAAAAGCGCAGGTGCGCCGAAAAACCTGGAGATACAAATCGCGGGGGAATCCCTATTCAATGACGGGATAGGCGTTGTGGCCTTTTTCATCATTTTAGAGATTATCACTGGAGGAAAACCCGTGCATGCAAGCTACATCGGACGGATATTTGTGCAGGAGGCGATAGGTGGCGGCCTGTTTGGATTGGGCATTGGATACGCAGCCTATCGAATGCTCAAGAGCGTGGAGAACTACCAGGTCGAATTGCTGATCACGCTCGCCCTTGTGACCGGTGGCTATGCTCTGGCCAACTTGCTTCACCTTTCTGGACCAATTGCTATCGTGATAGCGGGCCTCCTCATCGGCAACCATGGTCGTCTGCTCGCCATGTCGGAGGAGACACGCCATCATTTGGATATTTTCTGGGAGCTCGTGGATGAGATCCTCAACGCTGTGTTGTTCGTGCTGATCGGCCTGGAGGTACTGGTCCTTACATTCACGCAACAGTATCTTCTGGCGAGCCTGCTCATTATACCTGTTTTGCTCTTTGCGCGTTTTATCGCCGTAGGAATACAGGTGACGCTGCTCCGTCCCTTTCGAGAGTTCAGTACAGGGGCTATACGAATTATGACGTGGGGCGGCCTCCGGGGGGGCATCTCGGTTGCCCTCGCGCTGTCGCTGCCATTAGGCCCTGAGCGCGAAGTGATCCTGGCCGTCACATACGTCGTCGTGGTCTTCTCCATCTTGGTCCAAGGGCTTACGGTAGGGAAATTTGTGAAGTGGGCGACGCTTCGACAAAAAGCATCGGATATCTGAATCGGCTTGATTCTGAGCATATCAGGCCTTCAATTTACCAAAGTGCCTGGCATGAGTAAAAGAACCGAAAAAAACGGGCAGATAATGACCCTGAGCCCATTACAAGTCGATTATCATTTTATCAGATATAGCATTAGGGAATATTAAGGATGAGGGCTTACATATACTGCTGATTCGGATTCAACTATGCATCAAATGGTTTTAAACTCCTCTAGTTTTCTTTCCAAGGGCCTGACATCCTCTTCTCTTCCCTTCTCTTCCAAATGACGCTTCAGCCCCCGAATCGCCTCTTCCAAAGTCGGAAGTACTTTCTCTATAAACTGGCGGCGAGTTTTTTCCCCGACATGCTCCAATTCCCGCGCCCAATACTTCATCTCACGCTCCAGCCTCTTGTACCACTCTTTTTCCGGCAGATGGCGCAGATTCTTTTCCCAGCGATCCATCTCTTCCCGGAACCTTTTAGACCATGCCTCCAGCTCCCGGCCTCCCTCTTCTAACAGGACTGCGAAAGAGGTGCTACCTTTGACCATGGCCCCGTCGCTCAAAGGTTTTCCGCCTTCAGCCATGCAGATTATGCCGACAGACCGGTCTTCCGGCCATTGAAGGTCATCCTGAATGATGAATCGACAATGATCTGTGACCATCTGTCGAAAATCCTTTTCGATTTGCAGGCTTACTTTAAAGAGGCCCTTAGTATCGACTTTCACTGCCTTCACTATCCCTATGGCCTTATCTTGCAAATAAACCTTATTCCCCGGTTTGAGTCCCTGCGTCCGGTCATAAAGGACCGTCATTTCTAGGTCCTTGTTGTATGATTGAACACCGATCCCGAAGAAAATCGGCAGAAATAAAACCCAAAGACCTATGTTTTTCATGAGTTATCCTCCCATCCTCTGAAACCGGTGATTATATCCTTTCACATGTTTTTCTAAGGCATAATAATTCTATCGGATCGATAATGGATTTTTCAAATCCGTCTTTTATGCACCGCTTTTTCCTGTGATACGGAAGTCCTGAAGGTATTTCGTATCGACGGACTAGATGAGCAGGTGTATTGGCCCCGCTTAATAGTTCTTCGACAATTCTGCGCTTAAATCCCGTACTGAATATCTTTTGCTTTTTTTATGACAAAATCATCTCCGTCCCATATCGAGGCCTAAGATCCTGTCTCGTATTCTAACACATTTTGTCCAGTTGAAGGAGTGTACTTCAGTTGACAATGCTGGGAGCCCATTGGACAAGGATGATGACGATGTCTATGACTACATTGATAAACACCCCGGAACACCAAAGGGTGCAAAGATGAATCAAAAGAGATGCCCGTGTAATTGAAGAAATTAAGTTGGATGTCGATAAATGGGATATCAAGCCCGTCCACTATCCTGTCCTGGACGGAGTTGTGCCAGCATTGAAGAGGTATCCCTGTTTGAATGTTGAGATTCAGGGCCCCATACAGACAGCACCGGAACACAGCAATACCGAAATAGCCAAAAATTGATTATTGAGCTGAATTGTGCTACTAAAGGGCAGGCAAGAAATTCCTATGTAAGGAAGTATGGGTGGTGCGCCAGACCACGGCGGCATGCAGTGATTGGCGAGGTGAAAAGGATAATATTTTTTAAACCAACACTCGTAAAGGAGAAATGAGTCTCATGAAACGAATCATTCTTGGCCGCACCGGTGCTAGCGTCTCGATAATCGGCATGGGTGGGGGGTTTGCAGGTGTTTGCGCCCCGGATGAGGACGAGGCTTTTGCCTTGGTTCACCGGGCTCTGGATATGGGCCTCAACTACCTGGATACCGCTCATATATACGGCTACGGTGAAAGTGAGAGGCGCATCGGCATGGTGATGAAAACGAGGCGCAAAGATGCATTTCTCGTAACCAAGCTGAGAGAGCGTGATTCTGAAGGTGCCGAGAAACAGCTTGACAAAAGCCTGAAGAGGTTGAATACCGACTACGTCGATTTGCTGCACCTGCACGGCGTTTGCACGATGGAGGATCTCGATGCGGTGACCCGCAAGGGCGGTGCGTTGGAGACAATCGTCAAGGCGCGGGAAGCAGGAAAAGCGCGATTTTTAGGGGTCAGCAATCACTCCGGTGTGGACGTGCTGCTGGAATCCATGCGGCGCTTTGATTTCGATGTGGCCTTTTACTCGGCAGGGCCGCTGGATTACCTCGTCACCAATTTTCAGGATAAGGCCTTTGTTCCACACGTTACCGAGGCTCTCGATGCCCACAACCGCGGCAAGATCGGTATGAAGGTTGCGGGGCACGGGCTCATATCCCACTTGGGGGACGAGGCGGTGCGTTTTGGGCTCTCCGAACCCGTTCACGTGTTGGTGGTCGGCATCGATTCCATGAAGCTTCTCGTGCATCTCAACCGGTTGGCTGATGAGTTCATCCCCATGGATGTTGAGGAGAAGAGATCGCTCATAGAGAAGGTAAAAGAGTTTAATAGACCTGAGCAGTTGTGGTGGCGCTCCGGTATGTCGCGGCAGGAAGCCATCGAGTCCCAAAAAAAGTCCTAAAGCCTTTAGCCTTACTGTCATGACGGAAGCAGACGGCGAGGCTATCTTCCACACCCTAACCCGGACAAGCCGGAACCAAAACGGTAATTGAAATTCATCAGCGTTTTACCTGCAATCCATCCCAGAGTTACCTGTTAAAGGAGGGATGGAGGGCTCATACCTTTATTGACTGAAAGATATGTCGACAAAATTCGTTGAGTGTTGTCATTCTACAAGCGTATTATTTCCCGCCTGTACACATCATTCCGACACGGGCATTGACAGAAATGATCATGAGGAAGGATGTGAGGTTTGTGCTTAACTTGACACGGCAAGACGGATCAGCTCTGCTCAATGCGACCAGTGATCTTTTTCAATTTGAATCTGTCCCTGAAAGATACAGGCACGCTTGATAATAAAAAGGGGTTACAGCCTCGCGTAACCCCTCAAAATCAACTGGTAGCGGGGGTTGGATTTGAACCAACGACCTTCGGGTTATGAGCCCGACGAGCTACCTGACTGCTCCACCCCGCGTCTAAATAATTTTATATCCTCCATCCGCCGAAATGTCAAGGTTTAGTTGTTTGATTGTTAATGCACTATGATTATGTCACCCTTCTTTAAAATCTGCTGATATTGAGGCACTTCCTAATAAGAAGGAGGTGCTGGATGGAAAAAGAGGTGACCTTTACCATGAGAGAGATGAAGCGTTATAGGGTGATACAAGCCTTATTGGAGAAAAAAATGACCGCCGGAGAAGCAGCTTCGGCTTTCGGCTGGCAGATGAGTTTGTGCCCATGGACATGGAAGAGAAGAGCGCCCTGATAGAAAAGGTAAAAGATTTTAATAAACCTGAGCAATTGTGGTGGCGCTCCGGGATGTCATTGCAGGAAGTCCTCGAGTCCAAGAAAAACTCATAGTGCTTTGACACTCACTGTCATGGTAAAAGCATCAGTTGAGGCAATCCTCCAAATCCACCAGGGTTGATCCTCCTAATGGGTATGAAACCAGATTTTCAATAGAAGAGGAGAACGAGATATGGAACTCAACGTTGGGATTGGGAATGTACAATTAAAGAATCCTCTCATATTGGCATCAGCCTCTTATTCAGTTAGTGAGCGAGGATTAGAGAAATATATACGTAAAGGATTCGGTGCTGTTATCACGAAGACGACGACTATTAAACCCCTGAAGGGTTCCCCGCTTCCCAGGATATTCTGGTACGATCCGGATAGAAAGTTGATGCTAAGTGGAGCGGAGGCAGTAAGGAATCCCGGGATGGAGAGGATGTATAGATCAATTGCAGCGGTAAAAAAACTTGCAGAATCTGAAAATTGTCTTATCGTAGGAAGCCTCGCCGGGAATACCGCCGAAGAGATGAATCACATCGCCAAAAGGTTTGTAGAAGCGGGTGCGGACATCATTGAAATGAATATGGTGTGTTCCGCCACGGGTCCTCATCTTGGGCCTGATTACGAAAGATTGGGAAGCTACTGGTCTCAGACTCCGGAAAGGGCGGTAGAGGCCATTCAGGGGGTAAAGTCAACAGTAAGTGTTCCCGTTTGGGCTAAATGCTCACTCAGTTCCATGATCAAGGAAGAATTTATCAATAAAGTAGATAAAGAGGCACGACCAGATGCTTACTCCTTTATCGGTGGAAAGATTCCCTGCCTGGTAATAGATGTGGAAACGGGTAAGCCAAAATTTCCCGGAAATGTTCTTCTTCAAATAAAGAAAAAAATTCCTATTTGTCCTATGAGCCACGGTCCGGTTAAAGCCAGCACCATACTCCACACAGCCTATATCGCACGGTTGACCGACACTCCCCTCATTCCTTCAGGCGGTTTTTATAAAGGTGAAGATATAGTGGAAGCTATAATGGTGGGAAGTTCCGCAGCCCAGATATGCACAGCCATTTATAGAAATAATAATGCGGCGAATGTTTTTTTGAAAGACATCGAGGCATTCATGCAACGAAGGAACATCGAGTCACTGGGCAAACTCCGCGGCACTTCGCTTCAGTATATTCCTGCACCGCCATTACTGAAGGCACACATATTCTCGTAATATCCGGCTTTATGCACTTAGGGCATGGCGGAGGCATTGCCCACCGTCACTCTGCAAAGGAACCATGGAAACTCGTGAAAATTTCATCCTTTTTGCCTGGTACATCGGCTAAAGATGTGTGCGGGAGTGGGATGGCCGAGAAAGGACGAAGATGCGAGAAGCTCCACAGGGGAAAGGAGATAGGAGGATGTCGAGCACGAAGAACACGCCAAAAGGGAAAAACATTGTCGTAGCCCCGCAGCCACTGGCAGTTGAAGCCGGAGCGGAAATGTTTCATCAAGGGGGGAATGCCATAGATGCCGCCGTGGGAACGGCCTTCGCCCAGGCAGTCATAGACCCCTCTATGACGTCCATCGGTGGCTTCGGAACGATGCTTGTTTACCTCGCTTCTACAAAGCAGGTTATTGAGATCTCTTTCCATGGAACGGTTCCCGGGAAGGCGCAGCCCACTGTCACCGGAACTTACACGGTTGCAAATTACACCAATCAGATCGGTTACCTGGCTCCCACAGTTCCCGGGTCCGTCAAGGGCCTTTGCCAAGCGCATGAGGAATACGGCCGCTTGTCATTATGGACGGTCATGGAGCCGGCTATCCGCCTCGCATACGATGGATGGATTGTTCGCCCTGACCAGTGGCGAGTCTGGACTGAGCCTGCCGCGCCGGGAAGGTTACCCGAGATCAGGCGCTTCAATGCCACCGCGACTGCCTCGGCCATATACACCAACAACGGGGAACTGTTGGAAGTAGGGCAAAAGGTGGTAAATGCCGACTACGGCCGAACCCTTGAGGCCATTGCAGAAAAAGGTCCCGATGTTTTTTATAAAGGGGAGATCGCCAAGAAGATCGCCGAAGATTTTCGAAAGAATGACGGACTTATAGACGAGGCGGACTTGGCCAATTACCAGACTGTGACGGCGTCTCCTCTTTGCCTGAACTATAGGAACTACCATGTTTATGGAGCAATTCCGCCCGCCGGAGGCCTGGTGACCCTTGAGATGTTGAACATCCTGGAGGGATTTGACCTCCAAGAGCTGGAATATAACTCCGCAGAATACATACACTTGGTGTCCCGGGCGATGCGCATCGCTTTCAGAGATATGCGTAATTTTCTGGGAGACCCAAAATTTGTCTTCATCCCAACGGATAGGTTGCTCTCACCCGGTTATGCCGTGAGGTGCAGGGAGAACATGGATGCGGGGAAAGGATGCGATTCAGTGGACTCCTCACACTCCAACACGACGCATGTCAGCACGGTTGACGCCGATGGAAACGCAGTTTCACTGACTCATTCCGTTGCCGCAAGCTCCGGGGTTGTGATACCTGGACTTGGTTTCATTTTCAACGGCCAGATGCACCGCTTCAATCCTGTCCCCGGGCATGCCAATTCCATAGCGCCCGGAAAGCGACGCATCACGGGCATGGCACCATGCTTGGTTTTTCGGGATGGGGAATTATTCATGGTCCTGGGAGCACCCGGCGGACATGGAATCATCACGGGTGTATTGCAGACGATCATTAACGCCATTGACTTCAGGATGCCCGTCATGGAGGCGATTTCCCTGCCCCGTTTCCATTGTGAGGGGGAAACCATCACGATAGAGTCTCGAGTGCCATCGAAAACCGTACTCCAGTTGGAAAAAATGGGCAATCGGGTTGATCACAGCCTGTTCTCATATCACCGAGTCATCTCCGGGCGTGTCCATGCCATTTGCGTGGATCCTAACTCAGGAGAAATGAAAGGAGCTGCCGACCCGCGAGATGGAGGAATGGCCCTGTATGTATGATAAAAAGGGGCCCAAGGCTGAACGGAAAGCCTCACCCTGAGCCCCGGTGCGCCCCGTGCGCAGTTGCCTGCTCTCTCGTAGAGCTGATGTTTTATCTGTTGTGTGTCACTATGTGGAGCGATTTCGTCTTGACCAATGGCACCTCTGGTCCATATCCGTAGCATGCACCTGTCCGGCACACGAAAGCTCCTTTCCGGTAAACCTCCATCCGCCCGGTGCGGATACAAGTTTAGTGCTCATACGTGGCCGTTTAGAGCGAAAATCGTATTTTTATCTCTCCGTTTATTAATCTGTATGCTTTTTTTCCATACGGTGTGACGAATTGTCAGCACATACGACAAAGCGATGCAAAACCTCGTAACGGAGTTTACCTCGGGAAACCAGGCTCCTCTTCCTGTCAGCCCTTTCTCTCTGCTTCAGGTCGACAGGGAAAGTGGAGAAGCCGAGGAAACAATAAACAGCACAGGAGGGCAAAAAATATGACTGCAAAAGAAGCATTAAAAAGGAACGTTCAGGAACGTGTTGATTCTATTAAAGATAAAATTGTGGAAATTGCAAAATATCTCCATCAGAACCCTGAGATTGGTTATGAAGAATACAAGGCCTGTGAATTATTAACTTCCAAGCTGGAGGAGAATGGATTCGAGCTGATCAGGAGGGTGGCGGGCTTGCCGACAGCGTTTAAAGCTGTCTTGAGGGGAAAATCAGAAAGACCTAAGGTTGCAATTCTCGCTGAATACGATGCCTTACCTGGATTGGGGCATGCATGCGGGCACAACCTCAGTGCTGCTTCGGCAGTGGGAGCTGGCATTGCCCTCGCGAAACTTATGCCTGAGATGAATGGCACCTTACTGATTTTTGGGACACCGGCAGAGGAGGGCGTTCCTGATAATGCAGGTGGTAAGGTGGTTATGCTGGACGAGTTCAGGGGTCTGGACGCAGCCATGATCATGCACGCGCTGGATCGGACCACGGTGGTTTGCCAGTCTTTTAACCGGGAAGCGCTTGAGATCGAATTCATCGGCAAAGCGGCGAATGCCGGTAATGCTGAGAGTTCCAGCAAGGGTATTAACGCGCTGGAAGCGGTGATGATTTTCTGGCATGCGGTGAACTCATTCAGGCTTCTCTTGAAGGACGATGCACGAGTATTCGGCATCATCACCGAGGGCGGAGTCTCACCCAATATTGTACCCGACAGGGCGGTGACAAGACTGCAGATTCGGGTGGAAGATGTACAGTATTTTCAGGAAGTCATTGAGAAGGTAAAAAATGCGGCTCAGGGAGCGGCTTTGGCGACAGGGGCGACGGGCAACATCAAGAAATACGCTAATACGTATGTGAACATGATAAACAACCTGACGCTTGCTGATACATTTGCTAAAAACCTAACGGCTTTGGGAGTGCCTGTTGAGAAACTTCATCGAAGAGGGGCGGCAACGGATATGGGAAATGTCAGCCATGTTGCCCCGGCCATCCATCCGTTTATTGCCATTGTTCCCAGAGGAACCCCCTGGCATTCTATCGAGTCTGCCAAGGCCTCGGCCTCCCCACAGGCCTATGAGACCACGATAAAGACAGCAAAGGTTTTTGGAATGACTGCTATCGATATCTTTACGGACCCAGATCTGGCAGGAAAGATCAAAGAGGAATTCGCTCAGGCAACAGCTCAACAGTAACTGAAGCAGCTTCACATCATCCAGGGCTGCTCAAAATATCCTGAAGAACTGATGGGATGATGCTACTGAGCGCTTGCGCTCCTCATTTCTGCGAATGGGAGGTTTGATAATGCAACCTGAAAAAGAAAATAATTTAAAAGATGAACTGGCTGACTTAAAAAAAGCCTCTGCGGAATACTGCTCCAGCTGTACCCGTATAGAAAATTTTAAGTATCCTAAAGGAGTGCGATTGGCGGTCAATTTCACTGTTGATTTTGACGCACAGCTTCGACGAAGGCTGTACAACGAACCCGTTATGCAACTGACCAAGGGAGAATTCGGTGGTCGGGTGGGTATCTGGCGCCTTTTGGATCTTTTCGAAAAACATGACATCAAGGCAACCATCTTTACCGTGGGTCGCATTTGCGAACTCTATCCTGAATCATTGAAAGAAGCCGCAAAAAGAGGCCATGAGGTGGCCAACCATATGTGGGAACACCGTGTTCCAGCCGACATCGAATTGGAGAAAGATCATCTAAGCAAAGCAACAACGGCTATTGAACAATTATGCGGGAAGAAACCGGTGGGAACCAGGAGCAGGCATAAGCTCTCTTTGTTGAAAGAGCAAGGGTATATCTACACATCGCATGATGTTGCGGATAATTATCCTTACTATGTGACGGATGCGGAAAGACAGAATTGGATTCTTAACTTTCCTTTTCACTATGTTCTTGATGACGCGATGTATTTCAACTTCGGTTGGGTTGAGAGTGACAGTGCCGGCCAGCGTCTTGCAGATCCCAGTAAAGTGTACGATATTTGGGCATCGGCATTCAGACAGCTATACAAAACAGGAAGTTACATGAATGTTGTCCTTCATGCCTTTATTTCGGGACGTTCTCTCAGAATCGCCATGCTCGATAAGCTCATTCAAGAAATGAAGAAAAAACCCGGGGTATGGTTCCCGACCTGTGAGGAATTGGCAAGGTATTGTATAGAGACGTTCCCTCCCGGGCTGTATTGAACAGAACGAGCACACTCCATTGTCTGAGGAAGAAGAGAAACGAAGCCCAAAAAGAGGAGGGAAACAATGTGCCCAGGAAAGACGGATATACAATAACCGATGAGATAAGCCTGGAAGATGAACAGGTGGAATGGCCGTAATAACCAGTGAGCGATGGCTGTAGTGGTGGATTTCAGTGTGCCCGCAGGCTGCGATGGCATTGGGTCCAAAGATGTTAAGCACTACCGGGCAGAATTCGGGGCGAGAGTCGGGATATGGAGACTGTTCGACCTGTTCGAGACATACAACATCAAGGCGACATTTGCCGTACCCGCCGTCGTGGCGGAAATATGCGGAAAAAGGCCGATGGGCTGGTTTGCCTTGCCTCGGCAAACAGACCGCTATGCCAGCGGGATGGTGAGCCCCAACACTATGAACCTTTTGATCGATGCATGCTATGAATATATGGGAAACGGCATGGCTGATGATATCCCCCCATTACTGGGTGACCGACTTTCATGCCAGGCGCAATATTCTGACATTGCCGTATTACTTCCACAACGGGTTTCCGGCTGTCTGGAACCCGACAGGAAGCCAATGCGCCGCACTGTTGGACTTTATTCGCTTGATATGGCGGGTGGATACATTCAAGGCCAAAGATACTTCTCCGGCGGTCATTTTCTTCTCCAATAAAGCTTGTATCACCCCATAACGCTTCATCTCCCCCATGGTAAAGGTCACCTCTCTTTCCATCAAGCTCCTCATTCTTAGGAAGTGCCTCAATATCAGCAGATTTTAAAGAGGGGTGACATAATCATATTGCATTAACACTGCAAAACGATATACTTGACATGCCATACATAAAACGTTAAAGGTCATAATAATTGAAGAAGAAAGAGTAAGTGCGGAAGATACACCGATAGGAGATTGATATGGATAAATTCCGGATAGAAAAGCACCCGATTCTTGGGGACAGAGAACCTGGAACGCGGGTGCGCATCTTTGTTGACGGTGAACCGGTTGAAGCCGAAGAGGGAGACACAATAGCAGGGGCATTGTGGGCATCAGGACGGGTTGTACTCCGCCACAGCCCGAAATACGAGCAACCCAGAGGCATTTACTGCGCCAACGGTCGGTGCACCGATTGCGTTATGCAAGTCGACGGAATTCCGAATATCCGCACGTGTATAACGCCAGTACGGGCTGGCATGCAAGTGGTCACACAAAAGGGCGTAGGTTCCTTGGAGGAACGGCCATGATGGAAATTCCCTGTGCTGTGGTTGGTGCCGGGCCCGCTGGGTTGTGCGCCGCTATCGAAGCAGCGCGAAGAGGTGTCGAAGTACACGTTTTCGATGAAAATCCCAAGCCCGGTGGGCAGCTTTTCAAGCAGATTCATAAATTTTTCGGATCCAAGGGGCACTGGGCCGGCATTCGCGGTATTAACATCGGCGAACAGCTTCTCTCCGAGGCCCGAGATCTCGGCGTTACCGTCCATTTAGAAACATCCGTCTGGGGAATTTTCGATGGTTTTCGGCTGGGAATAACCTGCAATGGCAGGGCTGAGGAAGTCCGTGCCAAAGCGGTAGCGGTTGCCACTGGGGCAATGGAAAACACGCTGATATTTCCGGGCTGGACCCTGCCCGGTGTTATGGGGGCCGGCGCTGCGCAAACTATGCTGCACATATTTCGCCTTCGTCCAGGTGAGAAAGCGCTTATGGTGGGCTCGGGGAACGTAGGTCTCATTGTTGCCTATCAATTGCTCCAGGCAGGATGTGGGGTGGAGGCGGTCCTGGAAGCTCTGCCCGAGATCGGTGGGTACCACGTCCATGCAGGGAAGATCACTCGTATGGGTGTGCCTATTTTGACCGAACACACCATTCAGGAAGCCAGGGGAACGGACCGGGTGCGCACGGCTCTCATCGCTCGAATCGATCCGGTCAATCGCCGCCCAATCGAGGGGACGATACGGGAGATGGCAGTTGACCTCATCTGCATTGCGGTCGGATTGACACCGATGATTGAATTGCTGAGGTTGATGCCGTGCGATATGGTTTACGTGAACTCCCTGGGTGGTTATGTACCAAGGCATGACGAACGGATGATGACGACTGTGCCGGGACTTTTTGTCGCTGGAGACGCCAGCGGCATAGAGGAAGCATGCACGGCGATGGATGAGGGACGGCTGGCTGGCATTGGCCTGGCAGAGTATCTCGGATATATCGATTTTGAACAGGCCAGGCGGGATTGTGCTGCTATAAAGCGAAGCCTTGACGGGCTCCGATTGGGCCCCTTCGGAGAAGAACGAGGCCAGGCTAAAAGTTATCAGATGGTTTCAGACTGAGTATTTAAGAAAAGGAATGAATATTGATGAAAGCTTTCAGGAAAAGCGGTATAGCCAAGGTTGCAGACATCGGGAATACACCCGGCTGGCCTCCTCTGAAACGCTTGGAGCGAGGGCCGTGTGCCGTTATCGAGTGTATCGAAGAAATTCCTTGTAACCCATGTGAAACCGCCTGCCCCCATGAGGCCGTGTTCATTGGCGATGACATCACAAAGCTTCCCCGAATTGACCCTGAAGCTTGCGACGGCTGCGGCATCTGTGTGCCGATCTGCCCGGGGCTGGCTATTTTTATGATCGAGATCCAGGGGGAGTCGGCCTATATCTCCATTCCTTATGAGCTTCCTTATGAACCCGAAATCGGCGAGCGGGTTCAGGGTTTGGGTCGCTCCGGAGAGCTGATCTGCGAGGCACGTATCGTCCGGGTGCGAAACCCCAAGGCATTTGACCGCACTCGAATCGTTACCTTAGAGGTTCCTCGATCACATGTCCATGAAGTTCGACATTTCAAACCGCTCTGAGTAAAGAAATACGGAGCCAACCATGTTGAGAATAAATACAGATGTGGCCGTTATTGGTGGAGGAATTGTTGGGCTTTCAACCGGATATTTTCTTGCCGAAAAAGGCGTGCGGACAATTCTTCTGGAACGTAATCTCTGCGGGTGCGAAGGATCCGGGCGCAACGGCGGCGGTGTACGTCAGCAGAATCGAGATTTACGCGAGATGGCCCTGGCTATGGAGGGAGTGAAGATCTGGGCACGTTTTGCCGAGGAGCTCCCTCCGGAGATAGAGTACCGCCGAACCGGTAACCTCAAGCTGGCATTTACCGAAAAAGAAATAGATGCTCTAAAGGAGAAGATCAGGCGAGAGAACAACTTTGGACTTGCCTCAGAATTTCTGGACTCTCAGCAACTCCGGGAGTTGTCGCCAAACCTTAACCCAAAAATCCTTGCTGCCAGTTATTGTGCTACTGACGGACAATCGAACCCGTTGCACGTGTGCCCGTGCCTCGCCAACCGGGTCAGAGACATGGGGATCGAGATCCTCGAGCGCACCCCGGCGCGCGAGGTCCTCGTGAGCAGTGGGAAAGTCAAGGGTGTCGCATCGGATGGGGTTCAAGTATCCGCAGATCACGTGGTTATAGCTTCTGGGCCATGGACACCGGAGCTATTGCGTAGTGCCGGCGTGGAACCTTTCCCTATTGAGCCAAAAATTTCTCAACTTCTGGTAACTGAGCCGGCGCTGCCGCTTCTGAAACATTTCATCTCCCATCCTGATTACTGCTACATCCGCCAGGCGGTGAACGGTAATTTCCACATAGGATACCACAGCCGTCCGGTTAAGGATTTTGACCGTCGGTCGACTATGGAATGCTTTTCCCACGCTGGTGGGTTTGCATCTTATCTCGTGCCGAAGCTCAGTTATATGACAGTGATCCGGGGATGGAGCGGCTTTACCGATTGGACCCCGGATAGTGCGCCTGTGATCGATCGGATCCCCGAAGTCGAGGGGCTGTTTGTTGCAGCGGGTTTCTCAGGTCATGGATTCTGTATCGGCCCGGCGGTTGGTCGATCACTGGCCGAATGGATTGTCAACGGAACTCCCGATCTTGAACTCGGCTCTCTCGGAATTGCGCGATTCCGATCATAACGTTGGATCGTCTCAAATACATGGGAAAGAAAGTCATGGTAGTTCTCTCAGGTTGTTTTGAGTAAAAGTTTGTTTAATTGATTATGGAAGATGGAAAGGAGCCCGGTATGCCTGATGTCTTGAAATTTCGCGATATCGCCATCGCATCCGGCGAGAAAAAGAAGACCTACATGGCGGTGACCCAGACTCCGGGGGGACAACCTCTGGGATTCCCTCTAATGGTGGTTAACGGGAAGAAAAATGGCCCAATCCTTTTAGTCGATGGGGCGGTACATGGGGACGAGTACGAAAGCGGCGAAGCGATCCGAGCTATCTGGCGTGACCTTGACCCGGGAGCACTGGCCGGCGCTTTCGTTGGTGTCCCGGTAATCAACGTTCCGGCTTTTGAGGCGGGACGCCGTGCAAATCCAATCGACGGCATCAACATGAATCGAATCTTTCCGGGGAAACTGGAAGGATTTATTTCCGAGCAGTTGGCCTATTACTTTTATCATGAAATCCTTATAAAGTGCGACATGGTTATTGACATGCATGGTGGCGGCATTGCCCTGGCCATCTCGCCGACGGTCATCTATAGAGAAATAGGCAGCGATGAGCTCCAGGCCAGAGCAAAGGAACTTGCTTATGCAACCGGCGTAGATCTGGTTTGGAAAGGCGGTGGGAAATGGGGCGGCTCCATCAATGTCGAGGGGATGCGCGCAGGGAAACCTACCATCACCGTTGAACTTGGCGGCGAAGGTCGCTGTTTGGATGAATTCGTCCTTGCCCAACGCAAAGCGATCGAGAATGTGATGAAGTACTATAAAATGATTCATGGCGAGCCCGAACTCCCCAAAGAGCGAATTATAGCACCAGGAACCTTTGGCTTCAGCACCAAGGGCGGCCTTTTCCGCACCACAAAGCAGCTCCGCGATCTTGTAAAGAAAGGAGAGGTCATCGGCACCATCTCTGATCTGTTCGGAGAAATTGTTGAAGAGATTAAAGCCCCCCATGACGGCATAATTGTGTCCCAACGTACCTTTCCGACTATCCATGCCGGCGAGTGGACAGTCTATGTGGGGACATATCGCATTGAGAAAGCAGGATGAAAAGTCCTTCTTATTGTGGGGTGAGCCAACGTAAAATGGGGTCGTGAAGGGCTCTCGGCCACATTTTTTAGGAGTTTTCTTATGGTTTTAAAATCATCTGCAGCTAATTCCAGGCACCAGAGCTCAGACTCTGATGACCTCATGATCTGCCGATGCGAAGAGGTTCTCCGCAAGGAGATTCTCAAAGCAATCCATCATGGTGCGCGAACTGTAAATGAGGTCAAAAAGCTCACACGTGCGGGAATGGGCCTATGCCAGGGAAAGTCATGCGAACGACATGTCAGGTTTATTCTCGCAGAAGTCACCGGGCAGAAACTCGAGACCATTGAACCCGCAACCACGCGGCCTCCGGTCCGACCATTGCCAATATTTTTCCTGAACGACTGGGTTGAGCCCTGATCGCACCCTTTCATTTATACAGATGCTGTCTTGTAGGGGGTTTCAATGAAATAAGTGGTCGAGAGCGAGGAGAAAGGACTGATTACTACATAATATTGCTTATCTTCTCTATATACCAAATGAATTTCGTTAAGACCTGTAGTCAAAGTCGGATTTCTTCCAACTTGATATGATGAGGGCTTCTCGGAGGTTTTCATCCACAGCGGAACTCCCACTGGTTGAGAAAAGGTTCCATATCTTACAATCCCATTTAATACATGGTGTCTCCTGAGAGACATGGAAACCTGCGCAGAAGGATCATCTTGCGGTATAGCCTCCATCGACCGCTATTGCGACACCGGTAACCCAAGAGGCGTCGTCTGAGGCCAAGAATGCCGCCACACGAGCCACTTCCTCAGCGTATAATTGGCCAAAATGGACTCCAGAGTGCCGTCCTGTTCGGCCTGAATAACAACGGACCGGACTCTTTCCGTCATGACCATACCTGGATAAATGGTTTACTCTAATGTTCAACAGTATTTTTACTCCCAAATGCAAAATCTGGGATAATACACAACCGTTTTCATGCTCCGCGGGTGCAGCCCCTGCATGACAATTAGGTTTCGTATTTAGAATTTACTTCCGGTTTAACAATTGGAATTTAGGTGTATACCCCACAAATGCGTGAGCCCCGATACTTAGAGCTGCATCGAAAGGGCATCCTTTCCCGGAGAACCCGTGAAGCGGAACGCTTGATGTCGCCCTGCCGTCTCTGCCCGAGGCGCTGCGGCGTGGACAGGATGCGCGGGCAGCGGGGTATGTGCGGCGCGGGTGCGCAGGCAGAGGTTGCGCGCGCCATCCCCCACTTCGGAGAGGAGCCTCCGCTGGTGGGACACGGGGGGGCCGGCACGGTCTTTTTCTACCGATGCTCCCTGCGGTGCCTCTTCTGCCAGAATCACGCCATCAGCCAGGAGGGCCGCGGCGCCGAGATGGAGCCGCGGGAGCTGGCTCAATCGTTCCTGTCCCTCCAGGCTCAGGGCTGTGAGAACATCGATCTGGTCTCCCCCACCCATTTCCTTCCGGCCATCCTGGAGGCCCTGGATATTGCCGCCGAGCAGGGTCTTCGCCTCCCGTTGCTTTACAATACCCACGGTTACGAGTTGCCGGGAGTTCTGGCGCTGTTGGACGGAGTGGTGGATATGTACCTGCCGGACATGAAATATGGACACTCCCGGGCCGCGTCCCTCTGCTCTTCCGCCCCCGATTATCCCGGGGTCAGCAGGCGGGCCGTGCTGGAGATGCACCGTCAGGTGGGAGGGCTTGAAATGTTTGGGGAGAGGGCGGTTCGGGGCCTGGTGGTGAGACACCTGGTGTTGCCCGGAGGACTGGCGGGAAGCCGGCGCGTGCTGACCTTCCTGGCCCGTCAGTTGGGCGCCGACACCTGGGTCAGCATCATGGCCCAGTATCATCCATGCCACAAGGCGGCGGGCCATCCTGTTCTGGGCCGGCGGATAACAGCGAAAGAATATGAGAGAGTCCTGAGCCTTGTGGACATATTGGGCTTCGAGAATTACTGGGTGCAGACATTGGATAGCAGCGATGTGTATTTTCCGGACTTCTCCAAAGAAGACCCGTTTACCGTGCAGCCGACGAGCCCGGCCAGATCTGCATCGGCGATCGATATCAAGTAAAATGGAAACCACCTTGAAAGCCGCCTTGAACTGATTTGATTTCCCAAGGCCGCTGCAGTCTTGTATCCCACCCTACCAGGATGTACTGCATCACTTTCTTATCCCTTTCTGAAAACTATCATTACATTTTCATCACACCACTCGATTGTATTGAGATCAGTAAAATGACGGCGTATCTCCTTCTTAAAACCTTTTACGGCCTGGTCAAAAACATCCGCCGGATAAAGGGACAGGGTGGAGTAATGTTTGTTTTCGGCCTGCGCGATGAGCTGTTTCAGCGTAGCGCTGCGTTTGAATTTAAAAAACTCAGTTGACACAAGTTGGATGGAAGAGGTCGAATCCATCCACTGCTCCACTTGCGCAAAATCGTACAAGCGTTTTTCCCTTTCCGAAAAGCCGGGGAAGAACCGACCCCAGATGCTTCTGGCGTTTTGGCTTTTCAGCCGGGTATAAATGAAAATATAGCCTTTGTCCTTCAGTGCCTTGGCGGCTTTATGGAGAAAAAGCATGGGATCGAAATGATGAATGGCGTTGAAGGTAAAAATGCAGTCCATGGAGCTCTCCGGCAATTGCAAGTCCGACACATCAGCCTGAAGGGTTGAGAAATTTTCCATCCCGTGTCGTTTTAAATACCGGAAGGTTTCCGCAAGCATGCTGTCATTTACGTCAGCACAGGTGAGGTGGAGCCCCGGGATATATTGAAACAGGAGCAAGCAATATCTTCCTCCGCCGCAACCAACGTCGATGGCCCGGACGTCATTTTTGTGGTTTAATTTTTCCCTGATATACAAAATCGGTTCCACATCAGTAGTTCTTACTATATTGTATGAGGTGGACACCTTGGAAAAATGCTCATACATTCGTTTTACGTGGTCTCTCATTGGCACAGTACCTCACCCTGAATTTACTCCCGATATCTGGATCATCGAATTTCAAGCAGCACTGATTTCGTGGACAAATAAATATAACATATATCAAAAAATAGACAAAGTACAATTCTTAAATTATCAGGACTTTTCCCCGTATTTCCAGAGGAATAAAGGAGTAATTGTGGCTCCTGGGGATCATCTCCCCCGCCCTTGCACATTGGATAGTGAGCCTTTACTCCTGGTGTTGCCCTGGCCTCACTGAATGTTCTCGTGAGGGCCACCGGGCCAGCGCCAGCCGGGCCTCGTCATATTCCAGATAGTTGCTGACCAACACAATATCAAAGGATACGCCCCGCCCCCGTTCCAGGTATTGCAGCTCCCGGAGGCGCATCACGAGCCAGAAAGGGCGTCCCCGGCTGACGCTGCGAATTATATTTTCAGAATCCGCATAAAGCTGATTGCTGAGCAGGAAAAACTGTGTGGGCGTCCTGGTGGTGCCAAAAAGAACTTTTTCCCCCGGCGGTATGGTCTCCCTGACCTGCGTCATGAACTGTTGGAGCTCATCGCCGTCCAGGGTGACGGCGGGCGTTGCGACAACATGATAATAAATCAGGTTCAGCGCCAGGAGACCCGTCAGGAAGCCTCCCAGAGCCAGCCGCGGCATGAGTCTTCTCATCCCCGTCCACGCCGCCCCTCCGCCCCAAAGGAGCAAAGCGCCGGCTGCAAAGGCGATCCAAGGAGAGGCCTGCCACGCTATTGTTCCCAAGAGCGCTGTTGCGGGCGGATGGATCGACGAGAGGGCGAAAATAGATAAAAAAAGGACACCCGCACTGGCCATCAAGGCGGCGACGAGCAGGAATAATAAACGGGTGCACCGGATTACCCGTTCGGGAGGTCCTTCGGGAGGATTGGATATTTGTCGAAAAAGGTGGGCAGCCAGGATCGCCCCCGCCGGGTAGACCGGCATGAGCCAGTCCGCCCGCTTGCTGGGGATCAACGACAGCAGGATCATCATGCTCCCCAGCCACAGCGCAGGGGGCATGAGCGGGGATTGTGTTCGCAAGGGGCAGGATTTGCCCCGCCGAAGCAAGGCGATCGTCGCCAGCAAGGACCAAGGGAGAAAGCGCGCCACGAACCACGGAAAGAACGCATAAAACGGTTGCAGCTCCCCGGCCCGGGGTCCCGTGCCCCAGAGGCGGAAAAGAATTTCGCCCTTCAGAACCCTCTCGACAAAAGGCTCCCCACCCTGCTGCAGCGCAGGAAGGAACCATGCCAGGGATAGAGCCGTCCACAGAGGTATGCCCCACCAGGCCCCCAGCCTGAGGTAGCCGCGAAGGTCCCTTTCCAGCGCCAGCCTGCCCAGCACATAGACGTGCACCAGCGCCGGGCCCGGTGGCCCCTTGGTCAGGGTGGCCATGGCTTGTATTATCCAGAACAAAAGGTTCCAAATCGAAGGGCCTCCGTCGGCCCTGGATCGTTCAAAAGCATACAATGAGAGGATGATCCAAAAACACAGGAGCATGTCCGTACGGGCGAGATAGGCCATCTTGAAGAAATGGTGTCCTGAGGCCAGGATGAGTGCCGCCGCCAGGGCTGTCCATGGCCCCAGCCATAGACCGGCCAGCAGGAAGGTGACGATCAAGGTTCCCAGGGCGGCAAGAACGGAAGGAAATTTGAGGATAAATTCCGAAGGTTTGCCCCGGACACGGATCAGCGAAGCCGCCAGCCAGTTATACAGCGGTGGCTTGGTGGCCACCCGGCCCTGTTGATCAAACTGTACAATATAATGGCCGTTGGCCAGGATATCGGCAACATAGGCCGCCTGGAGAGGCTGGTCCACCTGGTTGAGATCGCTGGGCCCAGTGGCGCGGACGACCACCACAAGAGCCACAGCCACAGCCATCAGGGCTATCGCCTGCCAGGAGATCGAAACGGAGGCGTTGGGGGACGTATTCACCGCCATGGTCCTCACCCTCTTCCCGACACCGCCACACAGGAGACCGGGGGGAACCTCATGATGCGCGGGAAGGGCAGCCGTCTGCTCCCTGCATAAGGGGAAAAACTTCCCCTGACTGTCTGGAATACATGATATATGCCACAACGATAATAACTCCCGCTATCCTGAACTCTCTGATATCAGCAGTTCCGTCCCCTGCGATTGCCGTGTGCTGGAAAAAGCACACGCATTGGTTTTTATGACAGAACAACAGGGCATATGTCAATGATTTAAAACTGACAAGAGTACCCCTGACAGACATCTTCCATTTTTTGAATGGTTGCCATGTTTTCCCGGGCATTGGGCCGCGCCAAACCATCGCAAAGCTCGGGCAAGGTGTGTGCGAAGCATAGGAGGATATAGGTAATGCATGTATTTTCACCCCTGTGCCTTCGGCACCCACCTTGCCGCTCACGCGGGCAAAATGGTCTATCCTTCGCTATAACACAGGCGGGACAACCGTGCCTCGTGCCTTAATGCTTTTTTTACTTTGAGATCGATTTACACTGTTATAATCAAACACTTTTTGGCAAATCAATAGAAATCTTGTAGTAGCTTGACGCCCTGGTCATTTGGATATATCATCTCCCTCATCTAGGTCATCTTATCGCTACTAAAATTAGCAGCATTGACTTCAAGCACCAAGGTTATTGCCTTATGCCGACCTCCGGAGCAATACACAGGGGATTTGTTGAGAGGCTGCGCTTTTTCGACCCGTTCACGCTTCTTGTTCTGCCAATGGCGCTCTATGTTGCCGGGTTTACGTTCTACCCGCTGGCGGAAGCCGTGGTCATGGGATTCGTGGATCGGTTCACCCACGAGTTCACGCTGAGCAACTACTATGCGGTGATCCAGCACTACCAGTTTCGGGAATCCCTGAGGAACACGCTGATCGTCACGGGCGCGGGTCTTTTCCTGGAGCTGAGCCTGGGGCTGGTTATCGCCCTGATTCTTGCAGAAAGGTTTCCCGGAAGCGGCGGCATCCGGGCATTGCTTCTCCTCCCGCTGGGGATCCCCACGGTGGTCTCGGCCACCAACATGCGATACATCTTCGACACATCGGGGTTTCTCAACTCGGCCCTGGTGCGCCTCGGCCTCCTGGAACATCCAGTAGATTTTGCCGGAGGCGTCGCTTTGCCCCTCATGACTATTCTTGTTGCAGATCTATGGAAGGTGACGCCCCTGATCATGCTGATCTTGCTCGCCGGCCTTGAGGCCATCCCCAAGGAACTTTACCGGGCGGCAAGCATGGACGGCGCCGGGCCCTGGCAGCGGTTCCGGCACGTGACCCTCCCCCTCCTGAAGCCTTCCATCACCATGGCGCTGATTATCCGTGGGATCGATGCGTTCCGGATCTTCGAACTCCCCCTCATCCTCACGGGCAGGCATACGCCGCTTCTGGCGACGTATACCTATTTTGAGTATTACGACCACAACAACGTCCACACTTCTGCGGCATCAGGGACCATTCTCCTTGTAATAATTTTTGTGTTTATTACTTTTTATTTGCGTTTTGTGGGACGAAAGGAAACCTGAGTTGGGCTGGAAGGCGGCGGGAATAATAATTCTAGTGCTGGTGATCCTGTATGCGTGTCTTCCGGTATACATCATGGTGAAGATTTCCATCAGCGATCCCGGGGAGATACTGACTCAACATCCGCCATTTCTGATCCATCGTGCGACCCTGAAGCACTGGAAGGATGTGGTGCTCGGAGGGAAATTGTGGCCGCCTTTACGCAAGAGCCTTGCCGTCTCCACTCTGACCACCATTCTTGCCCTTTTACTGACCATCCCCGGGGCTTACGCGGTCAGCCGCCTTCCCTTCCGGAACCTGAAATACTGGATTATTATCGCCATTTTCCTCACGCGGATGTTCCCCGAAGTGGTGATCGCTCTTCCCATTGCGGAGCGTTTTATCCGGTGGGGGCTCTTCGACACATCGATGGGGCTTGTGCTCGCCCATTTGATCAAGGTGATACCGATCTCGGCATGGATCCTGGTGAACACGTATGATGTGATACCGCCTGAGCTCGAGCGCTCCGCAGCCATGGACGGGGCTGACCGGTGGAGGGCATTGGCCCACATCGTCATCCCCCTGGCCTCCCCGGGAATCGCCGTGGCCGCAATCTATAGCTGGCTCACCTCCTGGGAGGAATTTACTTTTGCCCTCTTCCTGAACTTGAAAAACAAGACGATGCCGCTCCAGGTGTATTACTACATTCATCGGGGCGACTGGTTCCTGACGGCCGCATACGCCACCCTGATCGCCCTTCCCGTCGTCATTGTCACGTATGCGCTCCAGCGGTACCTGCGGCCCGAATATTTAGCCGGCGCGGTGAAAGGGTAATTCGGCGGGCGTGAATGGAGCCTTAAAAGAGGATCTGTTTATTTTAAATATTCCCTACATTTTTCATATTTATTTTTCCGATTCCCGTATATCCCTTATATATGGGAACCTCCGCGGCCGGGAGACGCCACCAGTGATGAGCCCTTGACAGAATAATCCGTCAGATCGCTGACGCAGCCTAAAAATACCGCCCGGGAACGTGGTCTGCAAGGTAATCCTCCAGTCGGTCTTGGGCGATTCCCCTTCCGCTGACAAAGCGGGGCCTCCATCGCAGATCCACGATGCGGATTCCTGGATTATCCAGGTGCTCTCTCAGCCAATGAGTGTCAACGAGTATACTTTCCTTGATCCGGCATGCATATCGATCCATCAAAAATTTTTAGGATTATCCTATCAGGTCAGCAAATAAAACTTTAATTGCTTGATTTTTATTAAATTCTTATTGCTTAACCATTGGACCGAAAGCTGTGATTCAATACCGGCCAAACCTTAAAGGCATTCAGGTTCCATTAGGGGTGGTCCGGACAACTTGTTGTCCGGGCCGCCCCAACAACATCCTTCATCTATTATTGGCGGCAATTTGACTGTAATATCGCTGAACAATATGTTGCTGATCAAAGTGGATAATTCTAAAAGTTTTTATGGTATAGTAATCTCACGGTTCCAATTACGGCCATGTTCCTGAAAGGCTTATATTTCCATGTGCGGAAGAAAGGCAGAGGAGATGTCCCGCGGGGAGATGGACGAAGGAAAAGATTACCTGGGGTATTTCGAGGCCCTTCATCGAATACTTGCATGCACTTTCCTCATGAGTGCCGAGGAGGTCGGACTGGAAGGATGCCTCGGCCGCATACTGGCCGTTGATGTGAAGGCGCGCGTTGACAGTCCCGGCGTGGATGTTTCTTTGAAGGACGGCTATGCTCTCCGCTCCCTCGATGTGGCGGAAGCATGCACAGCGCGCCCGGTCCGTTTGCGTCTGACTGCCCCCACGTTTGCGGGTTCCTCTCGTGCTGGTGCGGTTGAGCCGGGGACCGCCGCCAAGGTGTTTTCGGGAGCGCCCATTCCCTCAGGGGCCGATGCCGTGGTGGCCGAGGAGTTCTGCCAGGAAGAAAGTAACCAAGTAGTGATACGTATTAGTGCGGAACCGGGGCGCAATATCTTGCCCAGGGGTGAGGACATAAGGGCTGGCGCCCTTCTTTTCAGGAAGGGGCAGCGTTTGCTTCCGGGGCACATTGGTCTGCTGGCTGCTGCCGGATGGGACAGGCTATCGGTATGTGTCAGACCAAGGGTTGCCATTGTGTCCATCGGCGATGAAGTGGTTGCTCCGGGAAGACCGCTGGTCCCGGGGCAACTATATGCCAGTAATATGGTTACTCTTGGAGCATGGCTGAGAAACTTCGACATTCCTTCCTTCGTGCAGGTGGTAAGAGATGACACCGCGGCTATCCGTCAGGCGTTACTGCATTTTTACGCTTCCGCGGATGCCATCTTGACCAGCGGAGGTGCATGGGGCAGCGAACGGGACTTCATCGTGCGGCTGCTGGACGGCTTGGGGTGGAACAAGGTCTTTCACCGCGTGCGGATCGGCCCGGGAAAGGGTGTTGCCTTCGGTCTTTGGGAGGGCAAACCGGTTTTCTGCCTGCCCGGTGGTCCACCGTCCAACGAGATTGCCTTCCTCCAATTGGCCCTGCCGGGCATCTTGCGCATGGCCGGATACTCAGGCCCTCCATTTGCCACCATATCTGCACGCCTGAGAGTCGACCTGGAAGCTCGCAGTGCGGACTGGACACAATTTGTTCATGCGCGGCTCTCCATGGATCTCAAGGATGGCCTTCAGGTAACCCCCCATCGGCCCAAAAGCAGGCTGGAGTCAATAGCCGCCGCAACCTGCCTGATTACCATACCGGAGGGAGAGGTGCGCCTTGAAGCAGGACAAATGATTCCAGTGCAGCTCATCGCCCCTCTTTCGCAAGCCATGGGAAATACATGCTTTGCGAGTTGTGAGTAAACGAGTTGCACGTTAAACACGCCGCTCTCTGCAGGGGTTATAACACTTCGTAAGCGGGGACTTTGTTCTGCCGGCTCTTGACAGTCATTTCCCCAACACTTTGGGTGATGAAGAAGTCTTTCACCTCCCCGCACGTAGCGGGACCTGTGAGGATCTGGTTGGGCGTGGCATTTTGCTGGATACCGGCTGCCCGTTCACCACGTCCCTGAAGCGCGGATGGTTCCTGCGGCATACCCCGCTGGATGGGATCAATTTGATTCAATGATATCACCCGTAATGGATTTAAAAGTGATGAGTCGCCTCCTCTTGAGTAAATTGTCTCAGACAATTTCCTTTGCCAAGACTGAGGCTTGTTTAGATATTTCTAGACGAACTCTCCCGGGATATAGCGGGTTTTCAATGACACTTCCCCGGGTTTCTAAAGAAGCGATGGATAAAGATGAGCTTTTGCGGATTATGGCCCGGAATCAGAAGGCCGACAGCTCCTGGGGTCATGGGAACAAGGACCGAATAGCAACTGCTACATCCCTGACACTGTTGGCTTTCATGGGAGCGGATGACCATGTGGTCAATACCCTTTACCGCGCCCAGCTACAAAAGGGGTATCGATACCTGGAGAAGGTGAAAGCTGACGGAGATGTGCTATCCTCCGTGCTTGTGTTCTGGGCGCTGATGGAAAAGGAGGCCGGGAGAAGACTTCGGGAACAGCTCAAGGCCAGGTTGCCGGGGCTGGAAGAATTGTTCTGGAAGAATTGTTAATGTAGTAATACTAACCCTTCGACTTTTATCCATTCCCATTATACGTCCTCCAATTTCAGGATTGACTCTTAAAACCATTCACCATAGAGAGCATTTGCGGTTCTCCTCTTCCGGCTGTTAATAAATCATCAATAGATATATTTTCATGAATCCATCAAAATGATGGGAACTTTTTTTCCTCCCACTTGTCTAATCACATCAAAAGACAAAAAAATAAAGGAGGTAGAGAAAATGAAAAACAAAAAGGGGCTACTTGCGCTGCTGATCATAACCGTGTTTGTGTCATTAGCAAACCCTGCGCACGCGCAACAGGAAAAAGATGCCGACAAAACATTATCGCCGTACTTTTTTGTCAAAAGCGATGACCCTGAAGTGGACCAACTGCCCCTGAAATCTACAGCGGTGAAAGTGTATATTTCCGGCGTCATCGCTGATGTGGCTGTGAAACAAGTCTATAAGAACGAAGGGAAAAAACCGCTGGAGGCCATCTATATCTTTCCGGCGTCCACAAGGGCCGCTGTTTACGGGATGAAAATGACTATCGGCAAGCGAACCGTCGTAGCTAAGATCCGCAAGCGAGAAGCGGCACGACGTGAATACGAGCAGGCTAAACAAGAAGGGAAGAGTGCATCGCTTTTAGAGCAGCACAGGCCCAACGTATTCCAGATGAACGTGGCAAACATCCTGCCGTCAGATGTCATCGAGGTAGAGCTCAAATATACCGAATTACTGGTTCCGACCGATGCGGTTTACGGGTTTGTTTACCCGACTGTTGTAGGGCCACGCTACTCCGACCGGCGAATTACTGAATCCCATCCATCGGAGAAGTGGATAGAGAACCCTTATCTCCACCAGGGAGAGTCCCCTGCGTATACCTTCAATATCACAGTAGAACTCGCTGCGGGTCTCCCTATCCGGGACGTAACCTGTTCCTCACATAAAGTCACTATCAACTACCGGGGGCCTGCCCTGGCCTCCGTTAAGCTCGACCCATCTGAGCGGTACGGCGGCAACCGCGATTTCCTGTTGAAATACCGGCTCGCCGGCGGCAAGATCGAAACGGGACTGCTCCTGTTTGAGGGAGAGGAGGAAAATTTTTTCCTGCTCATGCTGCAACCTCCCAAACGGGTGAGCGACCATCAGATTCCGCCTCGCGAGTATATATTCATCGTCGATGTCTCAGGTTCCATGCACGGTTTTCCTCTGGATATATCCAAAAAGCTTCTCAGAGACTTGATCGGCAACCTTCGTCCAACCGACAGGTTCAATGTGCTGCTGTTTGCCGGAGGCTCATCCATTATGTCAAAACGTTCTCTGCCCGCCAGCCGAAACAACGTCAGGCGTGCCATAAACATGATCGAGAGGCGGCGCGGTGGAGGCGGCACAAGGCTTCTGCCGGCGCTCAAAAGGGCTTTATCTCTGGAGAGAACCGAGGGGTATTCGCGCAGTGTTGTTATCGTCACCGACGGGTATGTCTCGGTTGAAGAGGAAGCCTTTGACCTTATTCGGCACAATTTAGGCAATGCCAACATGTTTGCATTCGGAATCGGATCAAGCGTTAATCGCTTTATTATTGAAGGGATGGCCAGGGTTGGAATGGGCGAGCCCTTCATCATTACCAGGCCTGGAGAGGCACCCGATAAAGCGCGTACATTCAGAAAACTCATTCAGTCCCCTGTTTTAACGGGAATCAAGATAGACTCTGGTGAGTTCGATGTGTACGATGTGGAACCGCCCAGCATTCCCGATGTATTGGCTGACCGCCCTGTCATCGTGTTCGGTAAATGGCGCGGCAAGCCCAAGGGCACTATCCGTGTACGAGGGATTAGCGGAGATGGAACCTTTATGGAAAAAATTGACGTGGCTGAAGTGAAGCCATTAAAGACCAACTCGGCTCTGCGCTACCTGTGGGCACGGCACCGGATCGCGATCCTTTCCGATTACAACAGGTTGAGCCCACAGGATGAGCGAGTCAGGGAGGTGACCGATTTAGGTATAACCTACAATTTGTTGACCGCCTACACTTCATTTGTTGCCATCGACACTCGGATACGGCTGAAGGATGGCAAAGCAGTGACAGTCAAACAGCCTCTTCCATTACCTCAGGGAGTATCCGATTACGCAGTGGGGAAAGGCTCTTTTGCTCGAAAAGCACTCCCCTCTGTTACTCCTCGCACCCTTACGATGCGAAAAGAAAGCAGGGCGACGGAACAGAGCCATGAATATGAGAAGAAGCATTTAGCCGCCGATTCCACAGCCGCCACGCCCGCTTTGAAGGAAATCAACATCGAACTGGGGAAAATAGCCGTTACGGAAGGTTTGTCAAAAGAGTCCGTTCAAAAATTACTCAATAAACATCTCAGCACAATCAACCGCTGCTACAAGAGAGCAACAGGAAATCGATCAGGCATAAAGGGTGAGTTTACATTCACATTGCTGATTGATTCGGAAGGTCGAGTCATAAAGGTGATTATGGATACAAGCAGCAAGAAAAACAAGGAACTTGAAAAGTGCATAGATCAACAACTCAAAACGTTGATCTTTCCATCAAGAAAAGAAAGTCAAAATGCAGTGGTTACTGTTGCGTTTATCTTGAAGTGATGAGGAAGCGCTGCAAAGGGCATAGCATGGAAATGATCATTGAGCAGGTGAATCGATCAGCTCGTGATTGGTTCGAGTACTTCAAGCATAGCCATGAAACCACGTTTCCACGACTCGACCGGCGGATACGCCGCCTCCTGCGCAGTATACTGCGCAGGAGGCGAAACTCCGGGGAATAAGTCGCGGTCGTGACCACCAGCGCCGGCCAAACAGCTACTTTCGGGACCCTGGGATCTTCCGCCTTGTAGCTGCCCATCGCGCCTTACTCCAGTCCCCGTGAGGGTAACCACCGACCGGAGAGCCGTGTGCGGGAGAACCGCACCCACGGTTCGGAGGGGGGAGGGGCTGAAATCAATCAGCTCTTCCTATCCCCACCCACCACCGTGGAAATTATTTTCTTGACAATATAAAAATTGGTTATTATTTTGTAATGTATTGTAATGTAATCGGTTACAAAAAATGCGATATTAAAAAATTCATTTTTTGATATATCTGCTATATTTAACTAAATATTAACATATTATAACCGACATATGCCTAATATGCCTAGTAAGCGATTACATTATTCTTCCACCGTAACCGATGTGGCCCGGGAAGCCGGAGTCTCTTCTGCTACTGTATCGCGCGTTCTCAACAGGCCTTATCTCGTGCGTGAGTCCACCCGGGAAAGAGTCCTCAAGGCCATGGAAGCATGCGGCTATGTGACCAACGCCCTGGCCCGCGGTCTAAGCTCCCGGAGGTCTTCCACTGTGGGGATCATCATCCCCACCATAACCAACCCCATCTTTGCTTCCTCTACCGGCGGCGCGCAGAGCGTGTTCCAGAGTCATGACTATACACTCTTCATGGGCGCCACAGACTACGACAGGGTTCAAGAAGCCCGATTGATCAGGAGTTTCATGGAACAGCAAGTGGATGGCCTGATCCTTACAGGGTATGAACGAGACCCGGGACTCTATGAGGACCTTTTACGGCGAAATTTTCCATTCATCGTAACATGGACAACTGTAGAAAATAAAAGCGTCCCCTTCATCGGATTTGACAACCATCGCGCCGCATATCGGATGACGGATCACCTCATTGACCTGGGTCATCGACGGATCGGAATGATTTGCGGAGAAACAGCCCTGTCGGACCGCGCCAAGCAAAGGCTGGAAGGCTATCGGCAATGTCTGAAAGAGAGGGGAATCCCATTTGCACAGGATCTTGTGATCAGACGGCCTTATACCTTTGTGGATGGCAAGGAAGCGGTTTGGAGGATGCTGGCCCTGAGCCCTCCCCCGACGGCTATTTTTTGCGCCAACGACATTTTGGCCATCGGGGCGGCACACGGAATACAGGAGCATGGGCTCGATGTTCCGGCAGACGTCTCGGTGGCGGGGTTTGACGATCTGGGCTTCGCCTCCTACATCTCACCCCCGTTGACCACAGTACGAGTTCCTGCGCGTGAGATGGGCCAAAGAGCGGCAGAGGCATTGCTGAAGGCCATTGGGGAAGGGGGCCCTGTATCAGCACGCTACGTGCTGGACACGGACATCATCATCCGAGAATCCACTGCTCCATATGTGAGGACTTCGATCGGTGTTTGAAGACTGCAATGTGTCCGGTAGTCTTCCCCTGGCGGGGAGGAAAATCATAACACAAACAGTATGGGAGGTTATCATGAAGAGTATCAACAAGTGGATCGTAGGCATTTCCATCCTTGGTCTTTGCATGGCGCTGACTGCGCCGGAAGCTCCGGCGGCGGATGTCATCAAGATTAAGTACGCCACTGCCAACCCCCCCGGCAGTTTTCATGTGGTCTATGCTGAGAAGTTCAAGGAATTGGCCGAGAAATATTCCGGCAACAAGCTCCAGGTCAACCTGTTCATCGGGGGCCAGTTGGGTAGCGAGCAGGACAATGTGCAGCAGTGCTCCACCGGCATGATCCATATGAGCACCATGGCGGTGAACAACGTGACGCCTTTTGCTCCCGCCGTGGGGTTCATGACCCTGCCCTATATCTTTCCCAAGATTGATGATGCATACAAGCTCTTCAAAAGCCCCTTCATGGAAGAGTTGAACAAAAAAATGATTTCCCAGGCCAATATCCGTGCTGTCTCATGGCTGGTAGGAGGCTACCGGGTGTTGACCAATTCCAAAAAGGAAGTAAGAAGCCCCGCGGACCTCAAGGGACTGACCATCCGCGTGCCCAAGAACCCCATCATGATCGATTCGTACAAGGCCTGGGGCATAAACCCCGTTCCCATGGCCTGGACCGAGGTGTTCAATGCATTGCAGCAAGGTGTCGTCGATGGACAGGACAACCCTCACATCGTCAACGCATCCGGCAAGTTCTACGAAGTCCAAAAATACATCACCAACATTCATTACATCCTCTGGACCGGTCCCTGTATCATTGGTGAGCGATTTTACCAGAGCCTCCCGGACGCTATGAAAAAGGCGATAGAAAAGGCCGCCATGGAAGCCGCCGAATTTGAATGGAACTTTGTGTCAGCCGAAGAAGCTAAGGCTCTGAAGCTCTGCCAGGACAAGGGCATGAAAATGGTGGAACCCGCTGATGGCGAAAAAGAATGGATTGAAAAGGCTCGTGCCATTTGGCCTAAATTCTATAAAAGCATCGGCGGCAAAGAGATCGTGGACCAGGTGGTGAAAATCCTGGAAAGCAAATAATTCACACAACTGGTGATAGTGCGGGGGGGGGACTGTTCCCCCCCTCGATTTCTTTGATATATTAGTGATCGGAGGTTAATACCGGACAGAGTTTTTCCGGGGCTGTGCCACCGTAGTATACAAACGCTGACACATGAGGTTGTTCTCATCTCTGGATTGATGACATTCGGCTTAACATCTTACTTTACCGCATATAGAATAATCTGAACGGGGAGGCCGGCAATGGCGTCAAGAGTTATGCGTGAAATCTTTCAGAATTTTGAAAAGTATTTCTGCGCCTTTCTTATGGTAGTCCTGGTGGTGTGTTTAGGACTCCAGGTATTTTTCCGGTATGTGCTCGAGGCGGCATTGACATGGAGTGAGGAGCTTTCCCGGTTTGCTTTCATATGGGTAATCTATGTGGGGGCTTCCATGGCCGCCAAGGATCGGCAACATATCCGTGTTACAGCCCAGACACATTTGTTGCCCAGACACTGGAGACCTTACCAATGGCTGTTGGCCGATGTGGTCTGGGGAGTTTTCAACATTCTCTTTGCAATTCAGGGCATTCGGCTTGTCAAGCACATGATTCGCTTTCCTCTCATTTCACCCTCTCTCGAGTGGTCTGCGTACTGGATCTACGCCATTATCCCCGTCGGTTTCATTTTAATGACCTTTCGGATCATCAACGGACACTACAAGGCGTTTCGGAAAGGGACATGGCGCGATCTTTATGGTGAGGTGGGGGAAGGATCATGACGCTCACAATATTGGTATTGGGCCTGATAGCAGGGCTTATTCTGGGACTGCCGGTGTTTATCTCCCTGGGAATCGCTACATACCTCGCCCTGCTGGCCAGCGACATCCCCATGACCATGATTGCACAGACCCTTTATCAAGGGGTGGACAAGTTCCCCTTGTTGGCTATACCATGCTTCATCCTGGCCGGATCCCTCATGGAATATGGAGGGGTAACGCGACAGATCATAGATGTGATCTCCAGGTTCACCGGTAAGATCACCGGAGGGCTGGGAATAACCACCATTCTGGCCTGCATGTTTTTCTCGGCCATAAGCGGGTCGGGTCCCGGCACGGTGGCTGCGGTGGGATCGCTCATGATCCCTGCCATGATCAGGCACGGATACGACCGCGGATATGCAGGGGCGGTGTCGTCATCAGGCGGGACGTTGGGTATCCTCATCCCTCCCAGCAACCCGATGATTATTTATGGAGTCATCGCCAATGTTTCCATCACCGGGATGTTTCTGGCGGGAATGATTCCCGGTGCCATAATCGGCCTTGCCCACTGTTTTGTGGCTTACTATGTTGCCAAACGTATGGGTTTCCGAGGAACTGGTGAAAGCTTTGAGTGGATGGATTTCATCAAGACCTGCTGGAACTCCAAGTGGGCTCTGGCAGCGCCCGTAGTGATCCTCGGCGGCATTTACACGGGAATTTTCACCCCGGTGGAGGCATCAGTAGTGGCAGTGTTCTATGGTTTTTTTGTCGGTGGAGTTATCAACCGCGGTCTCAATTTTTCCAAAATTCTCCAGGCGCTTTACGACTCTTCCCTCATTACGGGAACCGTTATCATCATCGTAGGCACAAGCACTCTTTTCGGCCAGATGCTCACCATGTACCAGGCGCCCCTCAAGCTTACTAATTTTATTACGAAGGTTTCCACAAACTGGTTCGTCGTGCTGTTGCTCTTGATTTTGGTATTCTATTTCCTGGGGATGTTTATGGAGACACTCTCAACCATCATCATCCTCACGCCGGTCCTGTTGCCGCTCGTAACCCAACTGGGGATCGACCCCATTCATTTTGGCATCATCTTCGTGGTAACCAACGAGGTGGCGTTCCTGACGCCACCCCTGGGGGTGAACTTGTTTGTGGCAATGAAGATGGCCGACGTTTCCCTGGAAAGGCTGTCCCTCCATGTGCTTCCGCATATCCTGGCCATCTCGATCTGCATCTTGTTGTTAGCGTACTTCCCCAAAATCAGCATCTGGCTGCCACGGCTTCTGGGTTTCGGCAGGATTTGAAGAGATGGGAATTGGCAGTTGAAAAGGGGTAAGTTGCAGACTTAATAGCTGAAGTGGGGGTTAGTGTTCTTTCGGGGGCATCGGCCTTTGATTTGGTAGCCGTCGGCGAGAAGCATTCGACTTATTCCCCGGACGTGAGGCGCGCCAACGCACACTACGGCGTCCCCCACTTCCAGGTAGGCCAGCATCCTTTCATACAATATCTGATCGCGCCGATCTATTATGTATGGATGGCGAGTGGGAAATCTGTTCACATTGGACTTGATTTTTTCCAAATCTCCATCCAGATACCATTTGACATAATCCTGCGCGTATACATTCCAGCGGTCAACGCGCCTCAGGAAATCAATGATTTGTTCAGGCACAAGACTCTCCAGGACTTCTATCTGCTCTTCAATTGTTTCAAGAAAAACGACTTTCTTGCCCATTTCACGGGCTATGCCGTAAGCTTCCGTATCAACAGAATATCTCCAGCCATTTTTTTCCAGGAATTTGGACCAGATGGTGAAAAAAGCCAGCCAGGGCTTCATTCCCTTTACCATGGTGTAAACATGGTTTTCCACACTCGATGTGAAGAGGCTGAAAATAAAGAAATAGTTTTCCTCTCGAGAGGAAAGAGCCGTCGCTTTTGAGATATGATCGATGGTTTGCCTGTCCAGCTTATCAAAGAGATGGTGGGCATTGCCTGTTTCAAGTCCTGCCTTCACTACTTTAGACATATTGTCATCATCAAGGGGACCTTCGAACAATACGGTCCGGGCGTATTTTATATATCGAGAGAGTGAATTTCTGAAACTATAGGGAAAGAAATGGGCCGTACCGACAAGAAATGACGTTTTATTGTTTTTTTCCACTTCCCAGATCATTCTTAATTCTTTTTCTTTACATTTCATGGGAAACATATTTATTCTCTTTCAGTCAATTTGTTCTTTTCATTTTTCGGATGGCCGTTAAGGCATCAAATATTGACGGTTTTCTTACGACCAGCTCACACATTTCATACCCGCGTGTGGGAATCCCTCCCCATTTTTCCTTGAATTGCCGTATTCCCTTATTCACCCCGAGACCAAGATGGATATACTTCTTATTGTATTCATTACTTATCTTAATCATTTCAAAAAACAAAAGATCGGATGCCCCTTTAACATAATTTTTTTTCGAATGGCACCCTATCACATAAGTCGAAAAGTTTCCCGCTGCAAGATCGACGATATAAAAGGCCGCCAAATTATTTTGATCGCTCCAGGCGTTTAAGACCACAGAGTTACTTGAATGAGTTATATAATCCGGCATCTTGAACAGGAGGTTTCTGATGCGGGGAGACGGGTTGACTCTTTCAATGAACTCCAGGGAGAGCTCATAGTGTGCTTTCCGCATATCCGCGGCACGCTCGACCGTCAAATGTTCCATGGCCTTTTTTACTGCGCGGATCAAACCGCTCCGTGCGCTCCTGTCATGAATATCCAGTGTATAGTAATGATCGCTTTCTCTTTCCCGGCAGGACGCGGCAAGGGAAAGAGGCAATTCAGGAGCAATGAGCGATACGTATCTGGGGCGGAATCTTTTTATTATTTTATCAAGGGCGCGTTCAAATTCATTCATGATAAAATCATTTTGCAAAGGATAACCTACAACGACTATCCAGTCCTTCCTGCGGCAACAAAAATAGTCTTCGATGAGAAACGGCTCCCCGCCTGATACGCTGGTCATCAACCCGACGATGTGCTCCGGGATATATGCATGATTCAATATCTGCTTCTCTTCCTCTGGGGTGATCATGAGGCGGTTTTTTCTCCCTTATTTATGAGCATGTGCAGGCTGGAATACCGATATCCAAATACTTTACTGTCTTTTCAGGTTTGACCCGAGAGCCTAAACCTTTACCTTGCCGAGAGTCATTCTGTCCACAGAGAGAAAAACTCAACTACAAGTGCCATTCTTCCTCGCACACCAACTGATCCAGAGGCAGCCGGTCGGTAGTCTCGATGAATGGGTCGCCCTCTGGATAGCCCAGTGGAGTCAGGGCAACGACCTGGAAATCATCCGGAATCTTTAAAAATTGCTTAATGCCCGCATTGTCAAACGAGCCTATCCAGCACGTACCCAAGCCTTCGGCGCGGGCTGCCAGTGTGAGATGATCGAATGCGACGGCAACATCCACCAGCATCGACAGTTTTCCCATGTATCCACCGCGGTTGCCTCGAATGTCCTGGCCACAGGCGGTAACCACCACCGGCGCTTGAGATATGAAGCTCTGACCGTTGCAGAGCGGGACGAGCTGTTTCTTACGTTGTTCATCGCGTGTCAGTATAAACCTCGTGGGTTGTCTGTTGCCGCCGGAGGGCGCAATCCGTGCGGCGTTCAATACGTGTTGCAGCACGGCATCGGGAATCGGGTCCGGCTTGAACGACCTCACTGAGCGGCGTGTCTTGATCACCTCGTAAAAATTCATGGCGCATTTCTCCTCTCTTTTTCTGAAATTAGAAAGCTCAGCAGTTATTGTCGCCCAAAAGAACATGGAGGGTCAAGAGAAAATGAACTTTCAACCGGTATCAACGGTGGCTGTATCGTGGAGGACGAATACCGCCGGCCCCATTCAGGCGGACCTGTCCATAGTATTTTTGCACGTGAACGTTAGATGATTCTTAAAAAATACTCTTGATTTTAATAGCATAAAGCAATCCAGAAGTGAAAAAGGCTTTTCGATTATGGCTTTGTTTTGCTGATTATCTCTGAGACAAGTCTCCCCATTTTTTATCATAATTTTCAGGGAAATTCCTGCTTAACCTTCTGTTGCTTTTAACAGCATAATACAGTATGATGGAGTGCATGCTGAAATTAACCATACGATGGTGTATCAAGGCAATTCCCCGCTTTCCGTGCGCTGTTCTCGCTTTAACTTTAGCAGCCTTTCTGGCGTCTCATGCCACGTCAGCGGCTGGCAGCTCAAACAGGCTGCTGCTATATACTGTCACCTTTCACGCCATGCAGAGCGACGGCATCTCGGTTGAACTGACTTACTATGATGAACCCAGGGACCAGTATGTTTTTTATTCCGTTCCCTCCTGGTTAGAGAATCCCCTGTACCCCACCACGCGCGACCCCCTGATGGAGATAAGCGTCAGGGACATTGGCGGCAACGATCTCCCCGTAACTTTCGAGCCGAATGTCAATGGAACACAGCTCTTCCGTTTTCAAAAGGGCGACGGCGGTCCCTATCAAATTTTTTATGCACTGGATTTCTCAGGCTTCGATCCAGAGGATATCGACGCCGGTCCGCTTCCGCATTTGACAGATACCGACGGGTTTTTATACGGCAACTATCTGTTTGTTTACCCTGCCATCAGGGGCACTTTAGCCGAGGACTTCCGCACGCGTGATTACGAGATTCGCGTGTTTTTCAGGAATGGCGACAACGTGCGCCTCCTGGGCGTTCCGCCGAAAGTTAACCCCACAACGCCGTACGAACTCATTTTTTTCCAGTTTTATCTTGGAGACGTCCAGGTTTACCAGGGGCTTGCGGCGGGAATCTTTTACGACCTTGCATTTCATCATCATCTGCCAACGGCCGAGGAGTTTGATTATTTTCACAACAACCTGCCATCACAGATTGCCGCGGTGGTCAATTACTTCAGGAGTCCCTGTGTGCCCCGCGTTTTTCTGACCATCAGCGCTGATAATTCATATTCCGGCATGGAAGCCACCAATGGATTTTCAATGGAATTCCTGGATGGGATGGTCAACTTTTCGGACCTTTACAACCCACTCACCCAGGTAATTGGCGAGATAATTCACCATGAGATGATCCACTTGTGGATTGGCATTCGTCTGGGAGAACTTAATGACCCGTGGTTCAAGGAGGGGTTAACCACCTACCTGGGGCTCCTCCTTGCCTTGAAGAGCGGCTTCGTTACGGAAGAATATTTCCGCAATTCCATGGTGAACGACCAGAGCGGCAATCCTGTGATTGAACATGTCGCACTGAGTGATCCACAGATTCGAATCCGGTTGTTCGACGACATGTTATGGTCCAGCATGGTATATATCAAGGGCGCGCAAGTCGCCTTTTTGCTCGACCTTGCCATCCGCGATGCCACGGGAAACGAGAAGACTCTTCAAGATGCATTGCTCCATCTCTGGTCCCGGTTTGCTCCGGGGGCTTTTAACCGCGAAGAATTCCTCAAAGGGATTGCCAAATCCACCGGATTCGATGCGCGTCGGTTTTTCCACCGTTTTATTGATGCACCAGGCGCGGTTTCAGTGCAGGAACTGGACGAGGCAATGCAGAAGGCGCAACAATATGGCGTCTTTCGACTAACCAGCCGACGCATTGAAACAAAACGGCCGGGATTCCATCCACCATGGATGATGAAAGAAGCCATGCGCCATCGCCTGTTGTGGCTGCAAAACTGACCTCCACGGCGTTTCCGCCAATCCCGGCCGCGCTACAGGTCATGAGAATGCTTTTTTGATGTAATATCCGGGCATCACGGGCTGTTGTCCACACCGTCGCCGCCAACCCCCTCTTTCTCGTCGTTCGCCGCCACCGCGTGATCAGGGCTGATGGTGGACCGGGCGGGTATTATTTCAGGCTGCCCTATAAACAACGCCTTCTGGCAATTGGAATCCCGCCGCATATACCCAGACCGGGTCTGTTCACCTCATGCCCGAATGATGCGATAGAGCAGGCTGAAAAAGAATGCAGCGGCCGCCCCGATGACCATTGCGGCCCCGGTGGCGGTGTCCCAGTAGTATGATCCCATGAGGCCGAAGACCGAAGAAAGACAGGCTATCGCCATGGCCGTCCAGAACATCCCGCAAGCGCTGCGAGACATATTCCGCGCGGCAGCCGCGGGAATGATAAGTAAAGCGGTGATCAATAGTATACCGATGGTCCGGATACTCATGGTAACCACCAGCGCAAGAACCAGGCTGAAGATATACTGCAACCGCTTGACCCGAAGCCCTCGAGTATGGGCCAAATCTTCATGAACAGCTAAAAAGACCAAACGGTTGTAATAAATTGCGATATACGTCATCACGCCTATAAACAGGAGAGAGATCAAGAGGATGTCCTGATCCCCCAGGGTCAGAATATCCCCGTAGAGATAAGGTTCAAGGTTGCGCGCCAAACCTTTCATGGCGCTGATGACCGCGATACCAAGCGCCACAGAGGTGGAGAAGAGTACACCGATGGCGGTGTCCTCGCTGAGTTCCGATCCTCGTCTCACTGCGGTTACCGCCGCCCCCATCAGAAGCCCGAAGAGGATCAGAGTTATCCGCGCATCAATCCCCAGCACCACCCCCAGCGCCACCCCTGTGAACGCCGAGTGGCTGATGGCGCTGGCGTAAAAAGCCATACGAAAATTCACCACGAGCACGCCCATGGCCGCGCAAAGGGGAGAAATCATAAGGACAGCCAGAAGGGCCCGTTTCATGAAATCCGGCTGTGCCCAGGCAAACGGCAAGATCATATCCATGAAGCCATAGATCATCTCAGCCATCGGAACCACCCTGAAGGCGTTTGGGATGGGCCACCGTCTCTCGCATGTTATCGCCCGAATGCACGTAAATCTCGCTATGCCGCCCGTAAGTTTGTTTCAGGGTTTCCTCTGTCATGCACATGAGAGTTGTGCCCTGACAGCGAATGGTTCGGTTAAGGCAAATTACGTGATCCGCGTGGTGTGTAACAATGGAGAGGTCGTGAATGACCAGCATGAGGGTCAGGTCCATTTCATTCCTGAGAGACTCCAGCAGGTCGCAAAACAGTTCGGCACCCTGGACGTCAACTCCGGCTGCCGGCTCGTCCAATGCAAGGATGTCGGGGGTGTGCATGATGGCGCCTGCAAGTAACACGCGTTGCTGCTCGCCTCCCGAGAGCTTACCCAGTGGTCGAGCCAGCAGTTGATCCGCCTCCACACGTGCCAGCGCCGAACATGCCTTTTGCTCCAGTTGCCTCTCTCGGCCCATCCAGATAGGCGCTCTCTGAGCGGAAAGGGTCAGGAAATCCAGAACCGTGACGGGAATCCCCCGGTCAAACTCCATCCGCTGGGGGATGTAGCCGAATACAGGCCCTCCCCTGTCCTCAAAAGCCGGGAATCTAATTCTCCCCCGGTAGGGGATCAGTCCCAGGACCGCCCGCAGCAGCGTGGTCTTTCCCGCGCCGTTGGGCCCGATAATTGCCGTAATCGATCCGCGGGCCACCACAGCGTGGAGATCCTCCAGAATATGGATATCTCCTTGATGTACTGAGACGCCCTCCAGGACAACCGCCTCGCCTGCATCCTTATTGCTCATTTCATCTTTTCCCCAAGACCCGTTTCAACTCCTCAAGGTTCTTGCGCATTACGTTTTCGTAAAGATCCGGTGAAAATAATCCGGTGGCGACAGGATCCAAAAACCCCAGAGGAACGCCCGCCTCCCGGGAGACGGCCCGAGCCAGAGCCGGAGAGAACTGAGGCTCGGCAAACACACCGGCGGCCCCGGTCGATCTAATAACCTCCACTATGGCTTGCATCTCTTTCGCTGACGGCTTCCGGCCTGCCACCTCCTCCAGCACAGCGACCACCTGTAACCCGCAGTCCCGTGCAAAGTAATCAAATGCATCGTGGAAAGTGGCAATTTTCCGATTGGGAAATGTTTTTATCTCTCGGGCAATCTCATGGTGCAAGGATTTTAACCTTCGAACATACCCGTCTCCATTGGCCCGGTACTGTGATGCACCTTTCGGGTCTAAATCCGCAAGAGCCTTCTGAATATTGCGCACTATTTCCACCGCGGCCAGCGGACTGACCCATGTATGCGGATTGAACATCATGGCATGACGATGAACCTTTTTTCGCGCTCCCCCTATTCCACGTCTTGCTCCGGGCAAGGCGGCGCGATCAATCTCCGAATACCGTATGAGTTGGGAAATGCGGCCCGTCTCAACCACTCTAATCCCCGGGTTGGCCCGGTGGATCGGGCTTTCCAGAAAGCTTTCCAGCCCGAGGCCCACCGCCAAAAACAGGTCCGCGGAGGCAATTTTTCTCATGTCGCCGGGTGTAAGCTGATAGGCGTGAGGACCGCTTTCACCGGAGATCAGTACCCCAAGCTCTATGCCGGGACGGCCCCCGATCACGTTCGCAGCAAATATCTGGATCGGAAGGAATGAGCAAAGGACTTGAATTGTGGCCTGGGCCGCAGGGACATGATCAGTCCGAAACATGGTCAGGAAGAGAAGAAACGCCAGGGTGTTGAACAGAGCTTTCTTGTGCATCATTAAAGCCCCCCGGAGGCATGCCTTGTGCCGGATCTTCCGGGCGGAACGGCTCGGTCTGTTCAAAATCGCCCGAATCGCTCATTTACACATTGGACACAGGCCGAAAAATTCCAGAGAGTGATCCAGCACCTGATAACCAAGTCTGTCATGGATATCACTCAAGAAAGGCTGCAGGCTGCAGGGATCAGGCTGAACCGTATCGATACGTCCGCAATTCCGGCAGACCACATGGTGCTCATGCGCTCCCGATTTCCCCACCAGTTTGTACCTGCGGAACCGCTCCCGAAGCTCCACACAGCGTACGATGCCCATCCGCTCCATAAGGGCTAAATTGCGGTAAACCGTCGTCAGGCTGGCTCTAGGCTCCGGAAGCATTTTGTGGATCTCGCGAGGGCTGAGAGGAACGGCAGCGGATTCCAGAATCCGCAGGATCGCGTCTCGCTCCATGGTGTAAGGCATTTTGAGGTTGCGAAATACTTCAGCCCAATTCATCCGTCCAGCCCTCCAGAACAACCGATTAATAATTATATCCAATCGGTAAAAAATTGCAAAAAATTTATTCTCCTTCCTCAAAAACGCTGGTTTTTGTGTATGCGCCAATTTCGGTAAAGGTTCTCTTGCCCATTGAAAACAATGTAAGCGCCAGCCGCCCGTTTGACTGAAAGGTCAAACCGATTTGGGACGTCGTGTTGGTGTTTTGCTGTAACAACAGGTCCTTTGAAGCGTCGCTGATAAAAAAACAAAACCCGGATGGAAAGAAAGATCCAGACTCTCCACCCGGGTGTTTCGTTGATAATAGGTGATAATATGGGAAAGTTATCAGCTAAAAAAATCCATATCCTGCATCAAAAAAACCGTCAAGTTTTCACATGACAGGCGCTGCATTTGGTGGGCGATTTTTTACCCGCTTTCTTCTGTTTTTTATGGCACGCCAGGCACGATCCGTGAAAAGCATTCTTCATGCCTGTCAAGCCCGGCTTGTCGCCTTCTTTCTTTTCCCCATGGCATCCCTGGGCGTTGCAGGTTTTGACCGGTTCAGCCTCTTTCATCGTATGATGACAGGAGTTACAATCTATTTTGATGTCATCCACGTGCTTATTGTGGTCAAAAACGGCCTTCGGCCTTTTCTTGGCATATTTGCCCAAGTCCACACTGTCCGGAACCTTCGGATCAGCCGCAATCGCCATTACCCCGGCAAACGCGAAACCAACAACCAGTGCAAGAATCATCGCCTTTTTCCACATGGATTCTACCTCCTTTGGTGGTTGCACAGTCGATTTTATTGATAATCAATACCTTGTCTACCTGCACCGAAGTTGTAGAATATCACCTAAAAAAAATCAAGTCAAATTTTCCATTTCATTCATTCGATTCCAACCCCGGAATTTAACAAAACATACAAAGCACCCGCCTTTTCCACAGAAAGAGAGCAGGGTGCCGATGGTATTTCCCATCGCATCTCATTTGGAGGTAGCTGGACTCTGTGAGGTTTCTTCTTTTTGTTCGCGCTTCCGGCGTTCCTGCTGCTCTTTATACTGACGCAGCCGCTCCAGGAATGGTATGTTTTTCATGGTCCTCTCCGGAACCGGCGGCATAGCCTGCAACCGCACCGGGATTTTGATTTTCTGGTGCCGGGGATGGTCCGTGTGCATTACAAGCTGTCCCACAAATCGATTCCCTTTTTCCGGCATCTTGAGCTTCACCGGAACTTGCGGTTTTTCTCCAGGAGAAATAGTTTGCGGGCCTTTGAAGTCAACTCCGACCTCTGGTTTTCCGGAATTTACATCCAGAACTTTGATAGGATTTTTTCCCTGATTGATCAATACTATATTACTTGAACGAATCTCTTTGCGATCACGGAATCCCATGTAAATATTTCTGGGCCTGATGAGCAAATCAACCCGGAGGTTTCCGTAAATTCGCAGCTCCGCCCTGCGCATGGCGGGATCATTGGAGGAGACATACACAACCTTATGGGAGCGACCCCTGAAACCCCTGGTATCAAAGGTAACCTCAATCTTGCCTGTGCCGCCGGGAGGAACATCCTTATCAGTGGTAAGGGCAGCCGTACATCCGCACGAAGTGTCGATGTTCTCTATTTTCAGTGTCTCGTCGCCCTTGTTCTCAAAGGAAAATACATGAACGATCCGCTCTCCGGAATACACTTCACCCCAGTCCCATTCCTTCTCTGGGAAATAGATGCTGGGAGCGGCCCATGCCATCGCTCCAAAAAACGTAAACACAATAAAGACCGCCACGAATAAGGACTGACAATATTTTTGCATTTTTGTAATCCTCCTGAATCCAACGAATAACTATCTGTATAACACCCTTATCTCCGTGTGTCAATCCAGTTTGCACGAGGCATCAACAACAAAAACTCTTGACTTCTTATGCACAAAATTATACTACTTTAAACTTGGAAACACTTCCAAGGTTTCGCTGCGAAGATTCATTTTCTATTGCCATTTGGAAAAGGACCGGGGATGGGGGCATTCAATTGGAGGCTGAGAAGACAAAAATGCAACAAAGATTCATGGGCTGGATTGATCGGATAGGGGTCGTTTCCTGATGGAGTTACACGCGGTGCTGGAAAAAATGGTGGAAATGGGTGCATCGGATCTGCACATACGTGTCGGCCGGCCGCCGACGTTAAGAATCAGGGGAAACCTGGAGGCCCTGGACCATCCTCCCCTGAAGCCCGAAGAAACAAGTGCCGCGGCCGAATCTCTCATGAACAAGGCTCAAAAGGATTACTTTGAGAAGAACTTATCCGTGGACATCGGCAAAACGCTCCCGGGGGTGGCTAGATTTCGGGCGAACATTTTCCGACAAAGGGGCAGCATATCCATCGTCTTTCGTAACATCGCCGCCCAGATACCCTCCATTGAGAGCCTGGGGCTTCCCCAGGTAATCAAGCAATTTTGCCAAAAACGCCAGGGGCTGCTCCTGGTAACCGGCCCCACAGGCTCCGGGAAATCCACCACTCTGGCCACTATGACCCAGTATATCAACGAAACGCAAAACGTCCACCTTATCACCATTGAGGACCCCATTGAATTCTTGTTCAAAGATGCCATGGCCACCATATCCCAACGAGAGGTCGGCGTTGACACACCCAATTTTCCCGAAGCCCTGAAAAATGCATTGCGTCAAGACCCAGACATTATACTGGTTGGTGAGATGCGGGATCTGGAGGCTATCTCAACGGCCATCACGGCTTCTGAAACCGGACATCTTATTTTCAGCACATTGCATACCAACAATGCTTCTGAGACTATATCACGCATTGTGGACGTTTTCCCCGGCAACCAACAGGAACAGGTCCGGATTCAGCTCGGCAATAATCTGCTGGGAGTCCTTTCCCAGCGCCTGGTCCCCAAAATAGACGGAAACGGCCTGATTGCCGCCGTGGAGATCATGATCAATACGCCGAAGATCCGGACACTTATCATTGATAATAGGATCGGCGATATTATGGATGAGATCGAGAGTTCCGTCACGTATTTCCGCATGCAGTCCCTGGAACAATCTCTGCTCGCACTGGTCTGCAACAAGATGATCAGCATTGAAGCGGCGGAGACCCATTGCAACCGCCACGGCGAATTGAAACGCTTGCTGAACAAGTTCGGCATCCAGAAAGACAGCGATGATCTAAAAATTTGAAAAGGAGGCCCAGTAAAGCTTACCCGGTGGTTTTCCTGATATTTTTTGACGAGATTTTCAAATCCACAAAACGGTATAAAATTGTTTGCTATGGACTCTTTGCATCAATTGAACTATTTCAAAAAATGGTGAAGAATTTAGCTATATTTTTTAAAAAAAAGCACCCGGAATCCAATAAACATAGAAGAATCGTGCTTATCGCATGAAAGTGCTTTCTCTAAAGCCCAGGTATTCGTTTCGGAAAAATGATAATTATATTAGTCGGGAATTACTGTGTCAGGCTCAACGGATGGTTGAGACAAACTCTCGGGAGGTGATCCATGGCGCAAGAATCTTATGCTGATTTTTCAATCATACAAAAATACATCGACCAGAAAAAAATTTTCGATCAGGAGATAGCGGATTACAAAGAACAGATCAACGAACTGAAATCACAACTGCTGAGGTATCAGGCCGAAATTCAAAAGAAAAACCAGCTCATCAATCAACTCAGGGACAAACTGGACGGCCTGCTTGTTCAAATCCAGGAAAAAGACAAGAAAATCAACATGCTCGAGCAGCAGGTTAAACAACTCAACCAGCAAATCTCCCAATTCCAATCGACTGAGACAAACATCCGCGCTCCCTCAGGGGAAGATTCTAAGCGAGGCGTTTTCAGCTTTGGGAAGAAATAGACCTTTCCACCGAGCGTCTGTGTCAGGGACTGCAGACAATAAGAAAGGATAACGGGGGTATCAAGAGGCTTTTCAACCTGAAGAGAGAAGTATCTATCCATCTGATCTAGGTTTCCATTCCCTCAGTACCCGCAAGCTCCAACGCGCGGGTCAGGTCTTCACGGGTGTTGATGTTGAAGAAGCTTGTGGGCTTCCAGCCATGCCGGCACATTTCTTTTTCTCCTACTTCACGAATGCGAACGTGGTGAAAAAAATCGATTATCTTGAAGTGATTCTGCTCCAGCAGCTTCCGGATGAATGGGATACACTTGCGGGAATAAACCGCGTGTAAAGGCTGAACTCCTTCATTTGTTCGCGGGATGACGACATCAGCAGCCGGATCAGCTTGTGTCAGGTGGTGAATTAAAGGCGCACTCAAAAAAGGCATATCGCAGGCCACACAAAAAGCACGAGGGAAACGGGTCCGACACAGACCCGTATAAATCCCGCCCACTGATCCTGCACCCGGTCGAAGGTCTTGAAAGGAAGGCAGGTTAAAGGGGGTAGGAGACCCTAAATTGCCGCCGATAATGATCACCTCCGGGAAAATGCGGCGCAGCACCGAGGCCACACGATCAATGAGACTCTGCCCGTTGATTTGCAGCAGTGCCTTATTGGCGCCCATACGCCGGCTTTGACCCCCGGCCAGGATGATACCGCCCACGTCTCTCACTTCTTGCCAAACCCGTACCGGCTCTTCAAAATCGCTCAAAACGTTCTCTCTTCACTCCACCCGGAGCTCGATACGCTCCGCGTTCTTGCACCCCTTCAGAGCGCCGAGAAGGCCCTGAACGGTGCTCAAAAGAATCTGATGTGCAAATGGAGACAGCGCGATCCTGCGGCCGTTCACCATTAACCAGACGGAGCGTTCCTTCCGCCGCCGAAGAAAGCGTTCTTCTACGAGATCCGCAAGGCCTCGCACATCATCGATGTCCAGGCACGGAGCTCCAAGGTCCAGAGGAGTGTCAGAAGCCACCGCCACCAGAGCGTCCGTGTGTGTGCACAGCGGCTCCGGATGAGCTGCTTTCCGATAGACTTCGATCTTGGGATGTACGTCGCTCTTATAGCCCTCCGAAAGAATCAGATCAACATCCCGGATAAAACGCCCGCGAATCTCCTCCAGGCTCTGGTCGCTCTGGACATCCCGGATGAGCGCCAGCCGCTTCGGAGAGGAAAGGACGACGGTGTGCGCCCCTGCCTCCTTGTGCCTCCAGCTATCCTTGCCCTCCCGGTCCACATCGAAACCGTGGACGTCGTGCTTGACCGTACCAATACAGTGCCCACGTGCTGTCAGTTCCCGGATAAGCTTCTCCAAGAGCGTGGTCTTCCCGCTGTTGGATCTTCCTACCACTGATACTATGGGAATCATATTTTCTCTTATGCCTCCAGTAGCTTATCGGCCAACGAATCCTCCCCTGCCCATTGTCAAAAGAATTGCGGTATTCCCTGCCCGTGAAGAAATGAAATAGCCGCGCCGAACCCCCGCCCTTTCCCGATAAGTCGCCGAGAGGTCCCGCTGGAAACGGACTATATCTATTTACGACTGGTAGGCCGGACTCATCCGATTCCGGCCGCGCTCAGTATTGTTGAAACAAAATCTTCCAGAGATACTCCCGCCACTTCCACCCCTTGATTTCCATAGATTCGCTCGATGCGATGGCGAATTACCAGAGGATCCAGCGGGGCCCCCCTGAGGGCGTCCTCCATTTCGTTCAGCAGCGTATGGGGACGCGGGTGGAAATCGCCCGTAATGATGAGGTCAAGGATTGCGCTTCCCCTGCGAAGGATCACCGCACGGATCAACCCGGCGGGCGCTTTGCGGCGCGCCTCTGCCCGTTGCGCCCCCGGATGCTTCGATCCGAACCGCGCTGACTCTGAATTGGCATAGAACCAGGAATCATCCGTGTACAGGCGTTGATATTCTTCCCTGAATGTATATTCCGTAGAGCTCAACCGTCCGGAAACCAGCGTAATCGGTCCGAACGTCGCCTCAACGGCCACGCGCACCATTGTTTCGATCTCGTCCGGCGTGATCGGCCGACTCGCCTCCCGCTCAAGGCAGGTGAAGCGTTCCTGGAACCTCTTCAAAGCTTTGTCATGTGCTTTTTCGGGCGGCAAAGGCATCGCGCATGCTGCTTTCTCCCTGTCGATTTCCCTTATGTTCAAAACATTTCTGAAAATCAGCATATCCCCCTCGATCTTGCACGAGGAGGCCATCAGTTTTTTGCCCTCCACTTCCACATCGTTGACCGGACGATAAACAGCATTGATATGGAATATCCGCCGCATAGCCCCGGCAAATCCACCCAAAATCACCTGAAAAGCATCACCCACCGTATTGGGTATTTCGGGGCAGGACGTTCTCACGTAGTAGCACACGATGCTGCTGCCAGCCGCAGCATAGATGGCGCCGCCGGTGGTGTTCCTCCTTCGGACTATTATCCGGTGCTCTCGACAAAATGCCAGGTCGCAGGCTTTCTCCGGATCGTCCAGTACCCCCACCGTGATGCTGTCCTCGGGGAAAAAGTTCAAGACCGCCGTATCCGGGCTCCGGCCCTCGCCCACTGCCCGCTCCACAGCCGGTGATGTACTGGTAGAAAAGTCGGCATACGTCTCATGGGTAATCAGCCATCTCCAGCTTTTTTCCGCTGGAGGTCGGATCCCGGCATGGTTTGACGCCCTGGTTTTCATCATCATCGTGCATTCACGTGCATGAGACAGTGAGTCCCCTCCCACTGATTTCAATCCTTACAAAATGCCTTTTTATTGGGTATCATAATATAATCAGTTGTGCAATTGTTTGTTAAATTTACAGGGCTTTCATTGGAAACCAACAAATCCTCTGGTGCATTCCCGCGCCATGTGGACAAAAAACTCATCGGTATCCCCTATTCATCTCCACGGGTGCAGCCCCGGAATGACAATTCCTTATGAAAATTGTGGGGTAACTCCTGAATACTTTTCATTTTGACGGTCGCGCAAAAATCTGGTACATGACTGTAAGGAAACCACAAAAACATCCCGTTGCGGGAACAAGAAATGCAAGGATCAAGCCCGCTCGGCTGACTTCTATACCTGTGTAACCCAAAAACGACGCGAGGAGGAGACCTATGATTGAGAAAATCGACCATCTTGGCATTGCGGTCAAAAACGTGGAGAAGACCCTGACCCTTTACGGGAACGTGTTAGGGCTGGAAGTCGGGGATCGGTTCGAGCATGGCGGTATGCGGGGTGCGTTTATCCGGGTCGGCGAGGTGGAAATCGAACTGCTTGAGAGCGGCGACCCCGACAACCCCATTGCACGCCACATAGAAAAACGGGGTGAAGGGTTCCACCACATCGCCTTCAAGGTCACGGATGTCAAGGAGGAAATGAAATCGCTGCGGGAAAAGGGCATTGAGCTTGTCGATGCTGAACCCCGACCCGGTGCCCATGGCTCGATGATCGCCTTTCTTCACCCGAAAGCAACGGGCGGCGTGCTGATGGAACTGGTACAGAAACAAGAATGACGGGTTGTGGGTTGTGCGTTTCATCCCTCACTGTTTTTATACGAACTCCGGATTTCGATTTTTGAGTTTGTTTCAAACTTCGATGTTCGAATTTCGGATTTATTTTTTTAAAGGGAGTTTCCATGAGCCTTGAAGAAAAGATCAGGACACTGCGGCAATTAAAAGAGCGTGTTCGAATGGGCGGGGGACCGGAGCGCATTGCCCGCCACCATGAGCAAAACAAGCTTAGCGCGCGGGAACGTGTGGACAGGATACTGGACCCCGGAAGTTTTGTGGAAATAAACGCGTTGGGCGATCTTGAATTCAGTCTCGACAAACCATACGGCTTCGGCGACGGCATCGTAACCGGTCATGGAAAGATTGACGGCAGGCAGGTCTGCATATTTTCACAGGACGCCACCATCAAGGGGGGATCGGTAGGGGCCGTCCATCGGTATAAAATCGCCCACATTATTGACACGGCTCTCATGATGAGGGTCCCCATAGTGGCGCTCAACGATTCGGCCGGTGAACGCATCGTACGGGAGACCCACATCTCCGTCGGCTCCAACTTCTACAGTTTCTCCCGGGCATCGGGCATCATACCCCAGATCTCCGCCATCCTGGGCAACTGCGCGGGCAACGCGGTGTACGGCGCCGCCCTGACCGACTTCATCTTCATGGTGGACGGCATAAGCCGCATGACCATCACAGGCCCCCGGGTCGTCAAGGAAGTCACCGGAGAGGACATCTCCCTGGAAGAGCTGGGCGGGGCCAGAGTCCACGCTCGTATCTCCGGATGCTGCGATTTTCGGTGCAAGTCCGAAGAAGAATGCTTCCAGAGCATGAGAAAGCTCATCGGGTTCCTCCCATCCAGTTGCGAAGAACACCCCCCGCGCACTCCCATGAGGGATGAGCCGGATAGGGACGTTCAGGGGATCGAAGAGATCCTGCCGGTGGAATCCAGGAAAATCTACGACATGCACCTGATTATCGAGAAAATCGTGGATATGGGGGATTTCCTTGAGGTCAAGCGGGAGTGGGCCCAGAACCTCATCACCGGCTTTGCACGCTTTGACGGGTATCCGGTGGGAATTATCGCCAATCAGCCAAGGATACTGGGCGGGTCCATCACCGTTGATTCGTCGGACAAAAGCGCTCGTTTCATCCGATTCTGCGACAGCTTCAACATCCCCATCGTATTCCTCATGGATGTCCCCGGTTACTTTCCGGGAAGAGAACAGGAATATGCAGGGATCATCCGACACGGCGCAAAAGTGCTGTACGCCATCAGCGAAGCCACAACGCCCATCGTGTCCGTTATCATCCGGAAGGCCTATGGCGGCGGTGTTACGGCAATGGGCGGACACCTGGCGCTGGGCGTGGATCGGATCATCTCCTGGCCCACGGGGGAAATCGCGGTGATGAGCCCTGAAGCCGCTGTGGAGATACTCTTCAGGGAAGATATCAGGAAGTCCCAGGATCCCCCGGCGCGCAGGGCCGAGTTGATCCGGGAGTATGAAGAGCGATTTTACACACCGTACTACGGCGCCGGCGCCTTGCGCATCCATGACGTCATTGAGCCTGCCGACACCCGGCGCATGTTAATCAAGACTCTGGAGCTTCTGCGGGGCAAAAAGACGGACAAAAAGATCCACGGCAATATCCCGTTATAGAGTATTCAGTATTCAGCGGAAAATCGGAGCGGCTCCGGAGCCATTATTCGGGCAATGCAGGGGATTACCATGCAAAGCATTCTGAAAGCCAACTGCGGTAACATCATCGCACCGCCCAGCAGGAAACAGGAATGGCAAAAATTCTGCCCGGATGCGCGGGCTGAGCATCTTCGAGGTGCCTTTGCCCGAATTGCCCGGAGCATATCTGGAAGCTATTGGTAAGAAATGTAACCAATGTAACCCAAAATACCCAAATGTAACTAACTTGTCACCAAATGTAACCATCTCTTTCAACCAAGGCCACCGAGATGAGACTCTTTTTCACATAGCCAACTGCCTGCTAAAGGGCGGTATGCCTGCATCGGAGGCCGCGACGGTCTTGAAATCTCCGGCAAAAAATTGTTCGCCGCATACCCCGAGAAAGACGTCTTTATAAAGATAGCAAGTGCTAAAGAAAGAATTAGTAAGAAAGAAGTATGGATAGCTGCTTCAGTGGCGACGTTTGATGCTTCTGGCAGATAACACCCGGTTCTTGATCCTCCCCCACAGCAACATCCCCGATCTTGCTTCCCGCATCCTCGCCGTCAATCTCAAACGATTGTTTCGTGACCGGCAAGTCCTCCACGGTCATCCCATCCGGCTCGTTGAGAACTTCGTGGATCCCCGGTTTTTTCAAAAGCCCTCCAATCCCTGTCTTACAATCATACGCAACAAGGAGATCACACCCATGATCATTATCCTGGCCAGGGGGATACCATGTGTGTTCCTTTCCCCCTTTTTTCCTACACATTTAAAATATCTTGACATGGCACGAGAATTAAGGTAAATAAATAAAAAATTGATTCTAAGGGAAATGGGGAGTTTCCGGGATATGGTAGGACTGAAGCTTCATGGTCATGTTCATCACGGCTACATCACGGCCGGGCCTTAAGGCATGCCCTGAACTTCTCATAAAGGAGCAGACCCAGGCCTTGAGATGCCGATGCACTCAAGGCCTTTTTTGTTTTGTACAGGAGGCGTGGATATGCCGAAATTCTCAACCCCGCGGGGCACTCGTGACTTGCTCCCCGGGGTCATGGCGGCCAGAAATTATGTTGAGCTGGGCTTCCGGCGCACGTTCGAGCGATTCGGTTTCCAGCAAATCCAGACCCCCATGTTCGAAGAGTTCCTCTTGCTGGCAGCCCGGGCCGGCGAGGAAATCAGGGAATCAATGTTCACCTTTATCTCGGACCGCATCGAATACGCCCTTCGACCCGAGATGACCGCTCCCGTCTGCCGGCTGGTTACAACGAACAAGCTTGCCCATATGCCTCTGCCTTACAAGCTGTACTATATCGGCCAGTGCTTTCAGTACAGGCGCCTGCAGGCCGGAGTATATCGGGAATTCAGGCAGGCAGGGGTGGAGCTCATGGGCTCCCGGGATTCCCTTGCCGATGCCGAGGTGATCGCTGCGGCTGTCAGCGTACTCAAAGGGCTGAGAATTCAGGATTATACATTGAAAGTAGGAAATATTGGAATATTCCGTGACATCCTGGCCCGGGAAGGGCTGGATTTCGACGCTCAAAGCCGGATAATCGGCGACATCGATCGAATCCATCGAGTGAGGGATAACTGCGAGGGTCTGATCAACAAGGATTCCCTGGACCGGGAGAACCTGGAGTACATCAAGACCCGCATCGCTTACCTTTTCCGCGTCCAGGACGAGATCGGATATAAAGGTGAATACGAAATCAACCCATCAAGGGACTACCGCGAAGAAATGGCGCGAAGCTGGGTGGAGAAACTCCCCGAATACACCGAAAAAACCATCCAGGCCTTCTGGAATGCACAGAGGCTGATGCCCGTGGAATGGCAGGAGCGGATTTTACGAATCGCCCGGTTCAAGGCCTCCAGCGAAACCGCTGCCGCGGAGGCGGAGGAACTCGTCTCCGGCACGGCCGCTGAGGCTGCCCTGGAAAATCTCCTCGAGGTTTGCGGTTGGCTCCAAACCCACAGGATCGGTCCCTTTGATGTGGTACTGGGCCTGACACGAGGGTTCGATTTTTATACCGGGATGGTCTTTGCGATAGATTCACCTCTGCTGGACGATCGGAAGCAGATATGCGGAGGCGGACGCTATGACCGGCTGGTGCAGGAATTCGGCGGTCCGGATATGCCGGCCACCGGCTTTGCTTTCGGCTTCGATGAAGTGGTGGAGCTTTTCCTGAAAAGCGGCCAGACCGTGGATGCCGCCCCGGTGGATGTGGTGGTGGCCGCGGGGGATACCGGATTGAAGGAAAAAGCGGTGGAGATAGCTGTGGATCTGAGGGAGCGGGGCCTTCGAGTCTCTTCCCCCCTGCTTCCCATGGAGCTCAAGGATCAGGTGGAACAGGCCGCCAGAGCGGGCTGCCGGTATGTGCTGGTCCTTGGTGTCGAGGATGTGCCGCGGGGTTCCTGCGAGATCAGGGACGTCGTACAGGGCACCTCGGAAGTTGTGTCCCTGGCGGATGCGGGAGAGCACCTCGTGCGGACCATACGTTTAAAGACATAACAATGATCGAAAAATTACATTATTTCGAGAGGAAAAGGAACGGTGAAGAAGATCAAAATTGCCATTCCCAAAGGGAGCCTTGAAAAGGATACCAAACACATTTTCCAGCGCGCGGGATTTATGCTGGATGGCTACGGAACGGGAGAACGGGGCTATCGGCCCACCCTGGGCGATCCGACCGTTGAAGTCAAGGTGCTCAGGCCCCAGGAAATCCCCATGCTGGTGGCAGAGGGTTACTATGATCTGGGCATTTCCGGGCTCGACTGGTTTCTGGAGACTCGATCCAACACTGACGCGGAGGTGATCATGGACCTGGGATACGGCAGGGTGGACATCGTGATGGCCGTGCCCCAGGAATGGGATGAGGTCAAGACCCTGGAAGACCTGCTGGCCATGCCGCGCAGGGAGATTCGTATCTCCACCGAGTACCTGAATCTGGCCGAGGATCTCGTGGTGCGCACCACCGGAGTGGAGCCGTCGGTGATAACTCCATGGCGCAATGTCCGGAGGCGAGGCTATTCCAATGTATCGCTTCTGCTGAGCTTCGGCGCCACGGAAGCCAAACCGCCAGAGGACGCCGAGGCCATCATCGACAACTCATCCACAGGCAGTACCCTGCGGGAGAACGGGCTCAAGGTTATCGCCACAGTCCTCAAGGGTTCCACGGCACGGCTCATCGCCAACTGCGGCTCTATGCACGACCCCGATCGGGCGGAATGGATTCAGACCTTCCGCGACCGACTGGCCCGGGCCGCGGATGCACCCGGGAGACAGCGCAGGCGCTCCTTATTGGGACATTTTTAAAGACTTTTCTGAAACAAGTGTCTTTCTCCCGACAGGTACATACGAGCCAACTTCTTTGCGCCCTGTGATGGCTTATCGGGAGCGGGAATGCTTGACCTGATGTGATATGACACCAAGTTGTGTTCATTTCGGTAACACAAGTCGCAGCAAAGAATTTTATTGGATTGCAAATTCCATTCTTCCCTGACGATAGGGGCGATACAGTATTAGCTGAGCTAAATCAATAGGCATATTCCTCGAATTATCTTACTTGTTTGATTGCAACTTCGTATTAGAAGCCTTCGGCTCTGCCAGCGGCACCAGGATATCAAAGCAACACCCAAGGCGAGGCCATCTGCGCCGACCCCGTCACCGCGCCGCGTCGATCTCGTCCAGGGCCTCGGGATTCTCGATTGAGGCGATGTCGCCCAAGTCCTCTCCTAAATATTTTTTCTTGATGGTGCCCCGGACGATTTTTGCCGAACGGGTCTTGGGCAGGGCATTGACGAACTTCAGGTCGTCGGGGCGCAGGGTCTTGCCCAGGAACTTGACTACCTGTCCCTTGAGTTCCTGTCGCAGTTCTTCGCCGGGTTCCACTCCCGGCTGAAGCACCACGAAACACACCACGCCCTCTCCCTTTATCGCGTGAGGCACACCGATGGCAGCCGCCTCTGAGACGGCCGGGTGCTCGATAAGGGCCGCTTCCACCTCAGCGGGGCCGGTCCGCTTGCCGGCCACCTTGATGGTATCGTCCGAGCGGCCGTGAAGGAACCAGAAGCCGTCCTCGTCCACGAGCGCCCAGTCCCCGTGATACCAGACTTCGGGCCAGCGGGAGAAATAGGTTTCGATGTAGCGCTCATCGTCCTTCAAGAAGGACTTGGTGAAGGACGGACAGGGCTGTTTGCAGACCAGGTGGCCGATGCCCCCCCGGATGGGTTTGCCGTCGTCGTCGAAGACGTCGATGTCCATGGCCAGACCCGGCCCCCGCAGGGTGCAGGGCTTGAGGCTCGCCACGGGATAGGGCTGCAGCAGGCACCCCACCATCTCGGTCCCGCCGGAGATGTTCATGATGGGAAGACGCCGCTTGCCCACGGTATTGAAGAACCACATGTATGATTCGCTGTCCCACGGCTCGCCCGTGGAGCCCAGGATGCGGAGGCTGGAGAGGTCGTGCTTTTCCACCCATTCCTTGCCGGATCGCATAAGGAGCCGGATGAGCGTGGGAGAGATGCCCAGGGTGGTGATCTGGTGCCGCTCGATCATCTCCCACACGCGGTCGGGGTTGGGATAATTGGGGGCACCCTCGTAAATGAAGTGGCACGACCCGAAATGCTGCACGCCTATGATCTGCCACGGCCCCATCATCCAGCCGATGTCCGTGACCCAGAAGAACCGGTCCGATGGTTTGACATCCAGGGAATACCCCACCTCCTTGGCCGTCTGTGCCAGGGCGCCCGCGTGGGTGTGCATGGTCCCTTTCGGCCTGCCCGTGGTGCCGGAGGAAAACAGGATGAGGGAATAGTCCTCTGCATCCAAGACCTCGGTTTTGCACTCTTTCGATTGCCCGGGCACCAACTCGTGCCACCAGATGTCCCGGCCCGCCGTCCATGGGATATCCGCGTCCCCGAGCCGCCTGGCTACTACAATATGCTTGAGGGTTGGGACCATCCGGGCGGCCTCGTCGCAGGTTGACTTCAACTCGACCCGGCGTCCCCTCCGCAGGGAACCGTCGGTGGTTATCAAAACCTTGGCCTCGGCATCCTCCAGGCGGACACCCAGTGCTGCGGCCCCGAAACCGGAAAATACCGGGACCATCGGGGCACCCACCTTGAGGCATGCGAAAAAGGCCACAATGAGCTCGGGTATCATGGGCATGTACAGCCCCACGGTGTCCCCTTTACCCACGCCCAGGCCCCGCAGGGCATTGGCGCATCTGTTTGCCTCAATATACAGGTCTCCGTATGTCCACTTCTGAATGCTTCCGTCCTCTCCCTCCCAGATGAAAGCCAGACGGTTTTTAACCAGAGGGTCCAGGGCGTATCTGTCCAGTGTGTTATGGGCGATGTTGATCTTTCCTCCGATGAACCACTGGGCCCACTCGAAGCTCTTTGATTTTCCCATGTCCAGTGTCCGGTCGTACTTCCGGTACCACTCCACACGGCAATCTTCCATCATGGCGTCCCAGAACCACTGGATGTCGCTTATGCTGCGCCGGATCAGATCCTCGTAGTTCTTTATGCCGTGCTTGTTCATAAAGAACCGTATGTTGCTTTTCTCCAGATAGTCGTTATACGGCTCCCAGATAATACCTTCCATATCACCTGTCTCCTTTGAGTTCACCGCCGAATCGCCGCCAATAATAAATATATGAAGGATGTTGTTGGGGTGGCCCGGACGACTTGTCGCCCGGGTCGCGAAGCGGCAGGAGGTTTTGCCCGGTGCACCCCGCGCCCGGGAACCATTAAACGAGCCATGTACTGCCTCTTGCTGCCACGCAGCCCGGACAATACATTGTCCGGGCCACCCCTCATGGAACCTGAATGCCATTAATGTTTGGCCGGTGTGGAATCACAACTTTCGGTCCAATGGTTGAGCAATAAGAATGTAATTAAAATCAGGCAATTAAAGTTTTATTTGCCGACCTGACAGGATACTCCTGATAATAAATTAAGATTCTTTCTCTGCGATCGTTGCGTTCTCTATGGTGAGCTATTTATCGCGATCGCTTTGCAACTCCCTCGCGGACGGCGTTGACGATGACTTCTGTGCTGGTTCCGGACCCGTAGATACCAGCTACTCCCGATTGTATCAACCCTGGAACATCCTCTTCCGGGATGACGCCCCCTCCCAGCACCAGGACATCCTGCAGGTTCTCCCGGCGCATGAGTTCCATGATGCGCGGAAACAGGTAGTCGTGGGCGCCCGAAAGGATGCTGAGGCAGAGGGCATCCACACCCTCCTGTATTATGGTCGACACGATCTGCTCCGGAGTCTGGCGAAGCCCCGTGTAGATGACCTCCATCCCGGCGTCCCGAAGCGCCCTGGCTATCACTTTGGCGCCCCGGTCGTGGCCGTCCAGCCCGGGTTTGGCAACAAGCACGCGAATTTTCCTTTCCGACATAAGGGGCCCTCCTTACAACGTGTAAGTGGATTTATACTCACCGAAGACATCGCGCATGGCGTCGCAGATTTCTCCCAGCGTGGCCCTTACATGAACGGCGTCAAGAATCCGCGGCATCAGGTTATCAGAGCCGCCGGCCGCCTGGCGGATGGCATCGAGGCACCGTTCAACAGCGTCGGTGTCGCGCTCCCTGCGAAGGATTTCCAGCATCTTGATCTGCCGTTCTCTCACCGCCGGGTTCACTTTCAGCAGTCCTTTGGGCGGAGCCTCTTCCTGAACGAACTTGTTGACGCCAACCACCGGGCGACGACCGGCCTCAACGTCCTTTTGATAGCGGTACGCGGCCTCCTGGATTTCCTGCTGGATGTAACCCCGTTCAATGGCCACAGGCGCACCGCCGATATCATCGATTTTCCGGATATATTCATGGGCCATTTCTTCTATTTCGTTGGTGAGCCGCTCGATGTAGAACGAGCCTGCCAGCGGGTCCGCGGTGCTTGCCGCGCCGGACTCGAAGGCGATGAGTTGCTGGGTGCGAAGGGCGATTTGAACCGACTGCTCGGATGGGAGGGCCAGGGCCTCGTCATAGGAGTTGGTATGGAGCGACTGGGTTCCTCCCAGTACCGCGGAAAGAGCCTGGAGGGCCACCCGCACCACATTGTTGAACGGTTGCTGGGCTGTCAGGGTGGAGCCTCCCGTCTGTGTGTGGAAGCGAAGCATAAGGCTGCGAGGATTTTTGGCGCTGAAGCGCTCTTTCATGATACGGGCCCACAGGCGGCGTGCGGCCCGGAACTTGGCCACTTCTTCCAGGAAGTCCAGATGGGCATTGAAGAAAAAGCTGAGCCTCGGGGCAAAGGCATCCACATCGAGCCCCGCTCGGATGGCGGCCTCCACATATGCAATGCCATTGGCCAGGGTGAATGCCACTTCCTGAACAGCCGTGCAGCCGGCCTCCCTCATGTGGTACCCTGATATGCTGATGGTGTTCCATCGGGGAGCCCGCTGTGAGCAGAAGCTGAAGATATCGGTAGTGATCCGCATTGAAGCGGCCGGGGGGAAAATATATGTGCCGCGGGCCGCGTACTCCTTGAGGATATCGTTCTGGACGGTTCCATTCAGCCGATCCCCGGACACTCCCTGGCGTTCCGCCACGTCGATGTACATGGCGAGCAGGATGGATGCCGGGGCATTGATGGTCATCGATGTGCTGACTCTGTCCAGGGGAATCCCGGAGAAAAGAAGTTCCATGTCCCGGACCGAATCGATGCTCACACCCACTTTTCCGACCTCTCCCAGCGCCAGAGGATGGTCGGAATCGTAACCGATCTGGGTTGGCAGGTCAAAAGCAACCGACAGGCCGGTCTGACCCTGGTCCAGGAGATAGCGGTATCGTCGGTTGGACTCCTCAGCAGTGCCATACCCCGCGTACTGCCGCATGGTCCAGTGCCGGCCCCGGTACATTGTCGGCTGGATTCCCCGCGTGTACGGGTATTGGCCGGGCAGTCCGAGATCGTCTTCGTAGTTCATCTCCCGAATATCCAGCGGCGTATAAACCCGCTTGACGGGAATGTTTGACATGGTTTCGAACAGTAATGGCTGTTCAGGCCGTTTCTCTATATCTTTCTGGACCTCCGCGTCCCAGATTCTCCAGGCGTTCTCCAATGTTTGAATTTTTTCACGATCAAACATGTCTTCCTCCCCCGTCCGGATCAGAGAAGTACTGGACTACAGTCTCCTAATCTTGTAATCATAAGTTGATGATTAATTTTGAGAACGTTTGCGAAATCCTGAGCGGAATTGTTCAAATTCATAGCGGGAAAGAACAGTAACCGCCTTCCACACAGCCTCCTTATTCCCGTAAGGCCGCCGATTATGAGAGGCCGGCGACAAGCTGTCGAAACATAAGAAAGGGCCGCTTTGCTAAAAGGCAAAAAGTCGACCGCTTCCAGGCTCTTTTTTGGGGCCTAAAAGCGGTCTCCACAGGTCATTGTCTTGCTTTGGGTATTTCCCAGATCGCATTGATTTTATCCGATAATGGCGATAACCTTTCCGGACTCTACGGAATCTCCTGCGGCAACGCAGACTTCTTTGATTGTGCCATCACATGGGGCGGGAATTGGCATTTCCATTTTCATGGCTTCCAGGATGGCGATCTCGTCATCTTCGCTCACCGTATCTCCAACTTTCACCTTCACCTCAATGATCTTTCCCACCATGGGGGATTCTACCGGAGTCCCATCTGTCTGAGCCACTGTTTTTTACCTCCTTGCCAGTTGGATCGTAAGTTCAATAGCGGTTGACGTGTCCGCAACGCAACGCAAATAGCACGGTAACCCATAAAGCTATACATTTTAGAAATGCCGACAACAAATGCTGGCTATTTTGAATGATGACCCCACGAAAAAAAATTCATACCATTGTTTGCAATATAATACAAGATTTTTTTGAAAAAAGTAAACAACTTGACAATTCATTCGGTTGTGATATACAAGAAACTGAAATAGGGAGGTTTCCTGATTGGACATCGTGGCGGTTATTCCGGCTCGATATGCATCGATTCGATTTCCGGGTAAGCCTCTGGCCATGATCATGGGAAAGACCATGATCGAGCGGGTATATCTGAGGGTAAGCGCTTGTCCAGGGGTCAGTCGTGTATTCGTTGCCACGGACGACATCCGCATCATGCAGGCGGTGGAATCTTTCGGGGGCGACGCCATAATGACATCTTCCCATCATCATTCAGGAACGGACAGGGTGGCGGAAGCGGTGGACAGCCTGGGCGGTGATCTGATCCTCAACGTCCAGGGAGACGAACCGCTGGTCGAACCGGAAATGATGACACTGGCCCTGGAGCCGTTGATTGAAGACACATCCATTCCCATGGCCAGCCTTAAAACCCCGTTGACAGATCCGGAGGAATGGGGTAACCCCAATGTGGTAAAGGTTGTGACCGACACCCGGGGGTTTGCGCTTTACTTTTCCCGCGCCCCTATTCCTTTTAGACGAGATGCCGGTGAGGAGCCGGTTGCCAGATTCAAACATATTGGATTGTATGCATACCGGAGGGATACGTTGATCGAGCTGGCAAAGCTGCCGCCGACACCGCTGGAGCTTTCTGAAAAACTGGAGCAATTGCGCGCTCTTGAGAACGGCTATCGGATTGCTGTGCCCACAACGGATCGGTCCCCCATAGGAGTGGACACCCCGGCGGATCTGGCAAAGGTTTGTAAACAGATGGAAGGGAGTGGACGGTGAGGACAAAGTTCATTTTCATCACGGGTGGCGTGCTGTCCTCGCTGGGCAAGGGCCTGTCCGCGGCTTCCATCGGGGCACTGATGGAAAGCCGCGGTCTCACCGTGACCTTTCAGAAGTTCGATCCTTATATCAACGTGGACCCGGGGACGATGAACCCGTTCCAACACGGGGAGGTCTTTGTCACCGAAGACGGAGCCGAGACGGATCTGGACCTGGGCCATTATGAGCGATTCACCCAGGCGGTCATGTCCAAGAAGAATAACTTCACCACCGGCCAGATTTACGAGGCGGTCATCCAGAAAGAAAGGCGGGGGGATTTCCTGGGTGGAACAGTGCAGGTGATTCCCCACATCACTGATGAGATCAAGGAGCGAATAATCGGGGTGGCCGACAACGCAGACGTGGCCATCATTGAGATCGGCGGGACCGTGGGAGACATCGAGAGCCTTCCGTTCCTGGAAGCCATTCGCCAGCTCAATTCAGACCTGGGGCACGAGAACGTCTGCTACATTCACGTCACACTGGTGCCCCACGTCGCCGCCGCCGGTGAACTCAAGACCAAACCCACCCAGCACAGCGTCAAGGAACTGCGCGCCATAGGAATCCAGCCGGATATACTGTTATGCCGCACGGACCGGTTCCTCTCCAGGGAAATCAAGCAAAAGATAGCCCTGTTCTGCAACGTGCCGCCGGAGTGCGTAATTACCGCGGTGGATGTGGACTCCATCTATCAGGTTCCACTGGTTTTTCACCAGGAGGGATTGGACGAGCAGATCGTCAAGAGGTTGAACATCTGGACGCGCGCACCCCGGCTGAATAAGTGGCAGGACCTGTCGGACCGGCTGAAAAATCCCGCCCTCGAGGTAAAAATCGCCGTTGTGGGCAAGTATGTCAACCTCGTAGAAAGTTACAAGAGCCTGAATGAAGCGCTGATTCACGGAGGGCTGGCCAATAACGCAAAGGTCTGTCTCGATTACGTGGATTCGGAACAGGTGGAAAAGAAAGGGGCCGAGGCAGCTCTGTCCGGTGTCCATGGAATCCTGGTCCCCGGCGGGTTCGGGATGAGGGGCTCCGAGGGCAAGATACGATCTGTCCGCTTTGCCCGGGAGAACAAGATACCGTACTTCGGTATTTGCCTGGGTATGCAGATGTCCGTTGTAGAATACGCCCGTAATGTATTGAAGCTCAACGAGGCCAACTCCCGGGAGTTCAACGAACAGACGCCCCATCCTGTCATCGACCTGATGGAATCCCAACGCGGTATCGGAAAAAAAGGCGGGACCATGCGGTTGGGATCATATCCTTGCGTTCTGACGGACGGCACTCGTGCCGCCAGTGCCTACGGCACACTGGAGATAAGCGAGCGCCACCGGCACCGGTATGAGCTCAACAACAGCTACCGGGATGATTTTCAACGCAACGGCCTGATTTTCAGCGGGATTTACCCGGAGGGCGACCTGGTGGAGATCGTGGAGTTGCAGGATCATCCCTGGTATGTGGGGTGCCAGTTTCACCCGGAGTTCAAATCACGCCCCATGAACCCGCATCCCCTTTTCCGATCTTTTATTGCGGCGGCATTGCGTCATGCCAATGGATGATGCAAGATCATATTCAAGAGGGGCGGTAAGGGTGGGGTCTGTGGCCGTAGGCCGTGGAAATCCCCTGGTCATTATCGCCGGACCCTGCGTGATTGAGGATCCCGGCGAGACGCTGGAGACCGCGCTGGCACTGGCTGAGAAAACACGCAGGCTGGACGTGCCTTTCATTTTTAAGTCATCATACGACAAGGCGAATCGCACTTCCGGCGATTCTTATCGCGGCCCTGGACTCAGCCGCGGCCTGGAGGTACTTGCGCGCATTCGGGAGGAGGCCGGAGTGCCCGTGACTTCCGACGTACATAGCGTGGAGGAAGTGGGGCCTGCGGCGAAGGTTCTTGACCTGTTACAGATTCCCGCTTTTCTTTGCCGCCAGACCGACCTTGTAAAGGCCGCTGCGGGCTGCGGGCGGCCCGTTAATATCAAAAAAGGGCAATTCATGAACCCCGCTGACATGCGCTTCATCATGGAGAAAGCCGCCTCGGCGGGAGACGGGGGCGTGATGCTCACCGAGCGGGGTACCTTTTTCGGATACGGCAACCTGGTTGTAGACATGAGATCACTGGTGATCATGCGCGCTTTGGGCTGCCCGGTGGTCTTCGATGCCACACACAGTGTCCAGCTTCCAGGAGGACTGGGCGGCTCCTCCGGAGGAGAGAGTCAGTTTATTCCTCTCCTGGCCCGGGCCGCCGTTTCGGTGGGCGTTGACGCCGTATTTATAGAGGTGCACAAAGCACCCGAGAGGGCTCTTTGCGATGGCGCCAATTCTCTTCCGCTGGAGCGATTCGAATCTCTGGTGCAACAGCTCATCTTTCTGAACCGGACGGTCGAATCGTGGAAATAAAAAGAGCATTCAACGGCAATCGAAAAATTCCTGGATTCTATTCACATGGACGTTATGCGGGGAGGGATATTTGTTGATAACGAGGCGAACCGCGCGGGATTGCTTGGAAACTTCTCCATTCAATACGGATAGGGGAAGCATGGACATCGACCTTGCGCGTGAAGTAATGCGCACCGAGGCCGCGGCAATAATGACGGTCATGGAGAGGCTGGGGAAGAGCTTCCAGCAGGCAGTGGAAATGATCCTCGCATGTCGAGGAAAAGTTGTCCTGGTGGGAATAGGAAAATCGGGTCTGGTCTGTAAAAAGATTGCATCCACCCTGGTTAGCACGGGAACGCCGGCCTTTTTCCTTCACCCTGTGGAAGGGATTCACGGCGAGCTGGGAATGCTGGCGGAAGGCGACGTTGTGATTGTTCTGTCCAACAGCGGACATTCTGAAGAAATCCTTGAGATTCTGCCGGCCATTCGCGGTATGAACGTCCCGGTGATCGCTCTGACAGGGAACGTGAATTCCGCCATGGCGCGACAAAGCGATGTGGTAATCGACTTGCGGGTAAAGGAGGAGGCGTGCCCTATGGGCCTGGTTCCCACCTCAAGTACAGCCGCGGCCATGGCGGTAGGGGATGCACTGGCTGTGGTGCTTTACACCCGCAGGGGGTTTCGGGCTGAAGACTTCGCGCTCATCCACCCCGGGGGAAGCCTGGGCCGGCGCCTTTTGCTAAAGGTCAAGAACCTGATGCGCACCGGCGATGCAGTCCCCAAAATCAGCACGGATACCGCCATGAGCGAAGTGATCTGCGAGATGACCTCCAAGCGTCTTGGTGTCACAGGTGTGTGCTCCGGCACCGGAAAGCTTGTGGGCGTTATTACAGATGGGGATTTACGGAGGGGGCTGGAGAAACATCGTGACCTGTTGGGCCTTCCGGCCCATCGCATCATGACCACCAACCCGAAGTGGATCGATGAAGAATCGCTGGCGGCTCGCGCCCTTCGCCTCATGGAGGATCATGCCATCACCTCCCTGTTTGTGTACCGTAACGGTTCCAGGGAGCATCTCAGCGGCATTATTCACATCCATGATTTGCTCAACGCCGGAGTCGGGTGAGATGAGTATAACTGCCGGTGCATTTCCACCGGAAGCTCTGAAGCGGGCGGCAGCAGTTCAACTTGTAGTACTGGACGTGGACGGTGTATTGACGGATGGAGCCTTGATCTACGGGGACAAGGGAGAGGAACTCAAGATATTCAATGTCCACGACGGCACGGGCCTTGTGCTGTTGCTTCAAGCAGGGGTGAAAGTGATCTGGATCACAGGACGGGAGTCGGCTGCTGTGGCTGTAAGGGGAAAGGAGCTCGGCGTAAATGCTGTTTTCCAGGGTGTCAGGGACAAATTGACCCTGTTTTTGAATATATTAAAGGAGCGGGGTCTGAAAAAAGAACAGGCGGCTTGCATGGGTGATGACATCCATGATCTTTTACTCCTGTCCCATGCCGGCTTGGCCGTTGCCCCATCGAATGCCCAGCCGGCGCTTAAAAGCATGGCCCATTACGTGACCTCAAGCCAGGGGGGAAGGGGGGCGGTCCGGGAACTCTGCGATCTCATCTTGCAGGCGCACGGGAAATGGGACAGGATTTTGGAGCGATTTCAGCTTGAAATGGTCAATGAAAAATAGGATTATCCTGTTAGGTTAGGTCGGCAAATAAAACTTTAATTGCTTGACTGTAATCTGTAATATCGTTGATCACTATGTTGCTGATCGAAGTGGATAATTCTCATGAGAAAAAATAGCAATAATCTTTTAGAGTCATATTTCGTTTCAAAAGGAACCAAAAGCATTGAGAAAAACGCGAATCTTTAGAATTGCGGCCATTACCCTTACGACGTGCATACTGATCATTATCGGAATCGGACTGTGCATTGTCTATCGGGGAGATGTGCTGCTGCCGGCGCTTCCCCTCTCACTGGCAAAACTGGACGTGAAAGCCGACAAGGTCTCCTATACCCATACCGATGGAAACGGAAGACGGTGGACGCTGGAGGCCAACACAGCGCTATATGATCGCGACCGTCAAAAGGCTCTTCTGAATAGAATCAGGGTTACGTTTTATTCACGAGGCAAGGAAGTTCTTTTCCTCACAGCCAACGAAGGGGAACTCCAGGCGGGTGATAAATTAATGACCGTCCGGGGCGATGTGGTCGCTCGATCGGCCCCGGACACTGTCCTGCGAACTCAGAGCCTGGTCTACCGGGGGAAAACGGGTCTGATCACCACCCAGGACCCTGTGGATATCAAAACAACCCGAATGCAGATTAAAGGGATTGGCATGACTCTGGATTTGGAGTCCCAGCGCATGCAAATTCACCGGTCCATCCAATCCAGGATGATAGGGGTTTCATTATGGAGAGGGTAATGAGATGAAGATGAAGGGGAAGGGAAGCCTCCAGAGGAAAATAACGATTATGGGTCGGGCCCAAGTGGCCGCAAGCTTCGTATTCCTGCTCTTTGCCGTCATGTGTGGAGCCGTGGCATTGGGGCAGTCGTCGCCCAATTCTCAAACATCGAAAAACCGGCCGGCCGAATCCATCAATAAGCTCGACCAACAAGGTGAGCCCATCAACATCAGCTCCGACCGGCTTGAAGTGGACAACAAGGTTCGCAAGGCTCATTTCATCGGGCACGTTAAAGCCCGGCAGGGAGACATTACGCTTTATTCTGACGAGTTGCTGGTGATCTATGGTTCTGAAAAGTCGCAACAACAGCCGCCATCGAGCAAGAAAAAGACCGGGCGGTTTCTCCCGGTAGGAGCGGAAGGGGAGCGAATCGAGCAGATCATCGCAAGAGGGCATGTGAGGTTGATCCAAGGCGACCGGACGGCGGAAGGGGAAGAAGCCATTTTTTTCAGCGCGGAACGCAAGATCGTCCTCACTGGCAACCCCGTCATCCGGCGGGCGCGTGATCATATCTCCGGAGAGCGGATCACCGTTTTTCTTGACAAGGAGGTCAGCATTGTAGAGGGAAAAGGCGAGACACGAGTTCAGGCTGTCATCTACCCCGAGAAGAGGCTGGGAGAGCGTCCCGGAGGGCAAAGATGAACAGCACATTCGCCCGCGCCCTGATAGCACGAGCTCCAGCACATCGACTGCAGAGCCAGGCATTACACAAGCGCTTCGGGAAGCGGGAAGTTATCAGGGGTGTGAGCCTGGATTTGCACAGCGGCCAGGTGGTCGGGCTGCTGGGACCCAACGGCGCGGGGAAGACCACAACGTTTTACATGATCGTTGGACTTATTCGACCATCAAAAGGACGCGTTTTCCTGGATCAAGAAGAAATTACCGATGATCCGATGCACTTGCGGGCGCGCAAGGGGATCAATTATCTTCCGCAAGAGCCGTCCATTTTCCGCAAATTGACGGTGGAAGAGAATATCATGGCCATCCTGGAGACGCAGCCACTGAGCAAAAGCCAGCGTCGGGAGAGGCTTGAAGAACTGATGGATGAGCTGAATATTGCCCATTTGGCCCGAAACAAGGCCTATTCGCTCTCAGGAGGAGAACGGCGAAGAGTTGAGATCACGCGGGCCCTGGTCACTTCTCCGCATTTCATATTACTGGATGAGCCATTTGCCGGTATAGATCCCATCGCTGTGGCTGACATCCAGAACATTATCCGGCAGCTCAAAAGGCGCGGGATTGGAGTAGTAATTTCCGATCATAATGTTCGTGAGACCTTGACCGTTTGCGATCGTGCATATATACTGAATAATGGAGAAATCATGGAGGAGGGAGATCCGGAAACCATAGCCCTCAGCCGTAAGGCCCGGGAGGTTTACCTGGGAGAGAGATTTCGCCTTTAAACGTTATTTCGGAGATGCAAGTTTTCAAAGGGGTTTTTGCTTGCATTCCGGTCTTTGACACATGGAAAAACAAGTAAGAAAGAAGGACTCATAATATTACTGCTATGGCCTTGGAAATAAAACAGAGTCTCAAGCTGAGCCAGCAGCTTATCATGACCCCCCAGCTCCAGCAGGCGATTCGCCTTCTTCAACTCTCTCGCCTGGAGTTGGTGGAATATATCGATCAGGAGCTTTGTGAAAACCCCGTATTGGAATCGGTGCAGGACGAAAGCGTCGCGGGAGATCACAATATTGAAAATGGCGGAGCAGCGGAGGAGCCTGTACCCGAGCCAGCAAAGACGGACATTTCCATTAATGAGGTGGAATGGGAAAATTACCTTGAAAGTTACGGCCGCGACAGCATGCCGGCCGATCAGAGCGATTCAGATCGTTCTGGGTTTGAATCCGTTTTAACCCGGTCTCCATCATTGGCAGATCACCTGTTATGGCAGTTTCGGCTGACCGATTTTTCCGAAGAAGAAGCCATGATCGGTGCAAATATCATTGGAAACCTCGATGAGAATGGGTACCTTACAGTCACTGTGGAGGAGCTGGCCCCGAACACCGCTGATGGTCCCTCGCAGGTTGAACGTGTTCTCAAGAGGATTCAGGAATTCGACCCTTTGGGCGTGGCGGCCCGTGATCTCAGGGAGTGTCTGCTAATCCAGGTGCGGCTGCTTAATCTTGGCAATACACTGGTGGAGACCATCCTGCAAGATCACTTTGATGCGGTGGTTCGGCGTGATTTTGCGGGGATCGGTAAAAAGCTGGGAATTCCCACCCAGGAGGTAGCCCAGGCGGTGGAGATTATCGGCCAGTTGGAGCCCAAGCCCGGCCGTTCATTTGGTACGGACAACCCGATGTACATCAGCCCGGATATTTTTGTATATAAACTGGGGGATGATTATGTGGTGTTGCTCAATGATGACGGACTTCCCAGGCTCCGGGTGAATTCTTTTTATCGTAAATCCTTTGACCTGCAGAATATTGATAAGCAATCGAAGGATTATATACAGGAAAAGATGCGATCCGCTCTTTGGCTTATACGGAGCATCCATCAGCGACAGCGCACCATTTATAAAGTCGCCTGCAGCATCGTTAGGTTTCAGCGGGAGTTTTTGGACAAGGGCATCGAGTATCTCCGGCCAATGGTACTGCGCGATGTTGCGGAGGATGTTTCTATGCACGAATCCACCGTTGGGAGGGTGACCAGTGGTAAATATATACATACCCCCCAGGGAGTTTTCGAGTTAAAGTATTTTTTCAATACGGGCATCAAGCGCATCGGTGATGACGACATCGCCTCGGAGAGCATTAAAAACCGAGTCCGTACCATCATCAAAAATGAGGATCCCGCCCGCCCGTACAGTGACCAGGCCATTATGGAGATCCTTCGAAGAGAAAATGTGAGCTTAGCGCGCAGAACCGTTGCCAAGTATAGAGAAATGTTGAAAATTTTACCGTCTAACAAACGTCGAAAGAGCTTTTGACCTTTATCCGCTGATCCGCCGAATAGACAAAAGGCGAGAACACCGGTCCGGCCGTAAAAAAGATGATCGACCATCGGCCGCCGAAGTACATGAAGATCCTATCATTTGTTGAAAAAGAATAAATGTGAGGTAGAGTCCAATGCAACTTTCCGTGACATTCCGACATATGAATAGCCAAGAAGCGCTGAAAGATTATGCTTACGAGCGTGTGAGCCGCTTGAAGAAATTTTTAGACCACCCTCTGGAAGCACAGGTGATTTTATCTGTGGAAAAATTTCGGCATATCGCAGAAGTGACTATTTTGGGCGATGGCGTTAGCTTCAACGGAGAAGAATCATCGGGGGATATGTTCTCTGCAATTGATCTGGTCATGGGCAAAATCGAAAGACAGGCGAGAAAATACCATAAAAAAATCCGGGAGCACAAGTCCAATACCAGCATCAAGACAGAATTTCAGGCCGAGCAGGGTGTGGCCACCGAGAGCTTTGAAGAGGATCAGGAACCGACCATAATTGAGAGAGAGAATTTTTTCGCCAAACCCATGAGCGTTGACGAGGCCGTCATGCAGTTAGGGCTTATTGACGATAATTTTCTTGTTTTCACCAATGACAGCACAAAACGCATCAATGTTATTTACAAACGAAAGGACGGACACTATGGACTGATCGATCCCAATCAGTAGGCCCTGATCGTCCTGGAGGCAACGCATAATGAAGATTCTGGAAATTCTTAGTCCAGAGACAATTGCACCCCGTTTACTGGCGCAGTGCAAGAAAGATGTATTGGAAGAGTTGGCAGAGACCTTGACCCATCGATACCCCGAACTGGATCGGGACGCCGTGGTGGATGTCCTGCTGGAAAGGGAGCACCTTGGGACCACTGGCATCGGCGAAGGGATAGCCATTCCGCATGGAAAGATGCGGGAATTGACGGAGCTCGTGGCCTCCTTTGGACGAAGTATGGAGGGGGTTGATTTTCAGTCTATGGATAACCGACCGGCTCATTTGTTTTTCCTCCTCCTGGCGCCCGAAAACTCGGCTGGCGCCCACCTGAAAGCTTTAGCCAAGATTTCACGCATGCTAAAGGACAAAACATTCTGTCAAGAACTCATGAATGCTGAGACGGCCGATGAGATTTTCCAAATAATCGCCCATGAAGATGAAAAGCTAGGTCCCTGAAGGGGCGGGGCTTCAGCAAGCGAAGCGCACCCCTCGAGAAGCACATTTCACGGCGCCTGCTGCCAGAGGGCAGAGAGCTTTTTTTAACGTTTTTAATTTATACAGGCATAGACAAAACCTCTGGAAACACTCTTGAAGAGCATCCGAGTGATCATTATCACCGGACTTTCCGGTTCGGGAAAGAGTACTGTTGCTAAAGCGTTGGAGGATATCGGGTTTTTTTGCGTGGACAACCTGCCTGTGAATCTCCTTCCTCGGTTTCTCGATCTCATGGACACCAAGGGGAGCGACATAACAAAGGTCGCCTTGGTTATGGATACACGATCCCGGGATTTTCTGGAAGAATACGGCCGGGTGTTTCACCAAGTTGAAGAATCTGGTATACCTTTAGAAATCCTCTATCTTGAGGCCTCGGATGATGTCTTGATCAATAGATTCAAGACAACGCGGCGGCTCCACCCTGTAACCACTGGCGGATCGGTGCGAGACAGCATAATACTCGAGAGAAAGAAATTTAAGGATATCCGCCATAAGGCCAGTTGGGTTGTGGATACTTCGGGCCTGTCTGATCACCAACTCAAAGAGATCGTCGTCAAACGGTTCTCCGAGTTGGCCGACGGGGCCCGGATGATAATAGACCTTCTTTCTTTCGGTTACAAATACCAGACCCCTTCCGATGCAGATTTGATATTTGATATCCGGTTCCTCCCAAATCCCTTTTTCGTCCCGGAACTCAAAGGCTGCACGGGGCTGGAAGAGCCGGTGGCTCATTATGTTTTGGAAAATCCCGTTACCCGCGAGTTCCTCCAGAAGCTTACGGATTTTATGGAATTCCTGTTGCCATTGTATGAGAAAGAAGGGAAGGCATATCTCACGGTCGCCTTCGGATGTACCGGCGGCAAGCATCGATCCGTGGTGATCGTCAGCTATCTGGAAGGGCGACTTCGAAAAAACGGGTTCATTGTTCGCATCCGTCATCGTGATATTGATAAAGTGTGAGAGGTTTCCGCATGATAGGTGTGCTGGTTATTGCCCATTCAAATCTGGCTGGAGAGTTGGTCTCGGCTGCGGAACTTATCGTGGGAAAAATGGAACGCGTCGTTGGGGTCCCCGTCACTCCCCATCAAAGCGTTGAGCAATTACGGAATCAGATTGCTCAGGCTATCAAGGTTGTCAACAAAGGAGATGGTGTTGTGATTCTCACCGATATGTTCGGAGGAACCCCTTCCAATATCAGCCTCTCGTTCCTCGAACAGGATAAAGTTGAGGTGGTGACGGGTGTCAACCTTCCCATGGTTGTGCGGGTGGCAACATATCAGGGTGATCAGAAAAACTTAAAAGAATTGGCTCAGCATATCATGGGATACGGCCGTGACAACATATACCTGGCCAGCGAACTTCTGCAGCAAAAAGATAAAAAACGCTAACATTTCCATGAACAGGAAAGAAATAATATCTTTCGCTCCCATTTCAGTTGCATCTTTTGCGCTTCTCAGAGACAATTAATGAATGTGGTCCTCGTAAGAGTAGACGATCGGTTAATACACGGGCAGATACTCGAATCTTGGGTTCCTTTTTACGGCGCCAAAATGCTGATCGTCGCATCTGATGGGGCAGCCGGAAATTTTATCCAACGTGCGGCAATGAGATTGGCAGTGCCCGAGTCTATCGGTCTCCTGGTTGACGGAGTGAATCAATTGGCGCATGAGATGAAGCGGCTTCAAATTCGGGGAGACAGGACCATTCTGCTCCTGGAATCCGTGCACGATGCTCTTCGGATGTATAGGGGAGGGTGGAGTTTCTCCCGGCTCAATCTCGGCAATCAGCGATCATGTGAAGACGGCGTCCGAATGAGTGATTCTGTCGTGCTGGACAGCAGGGCCATGGAAGGATTGGAAAAACTCTCTGAATGGGGTGTGGAGATAACAGTCCAAAGCGTGCCTACCGATCCTCTAAAAATATGGACGAGGTAAAAGGTGGGGCTGGGGAGCGCGGCATTCCAGATCGCACTGATCAGCATCGTTGGAAGTTTCATCCGACTGGATCGTTACGCTATTGGCCAGCTCATGATCTCCCGCCCCCTGGTTGCAGGAACTGTTATCGGGTTTTGCCTGGGGAGCGCGAGAGAGGGGATGTTCATAGGGGCGCTTCTCGAGTTGCTCTGGATTCACGCCCTTCCCGTGGGAGATGCTCTGCCGGGGGATGACACCCTCACCGCCATAGCCATAACAGCCATCAGTTGCCTGGCAATTAAGCAAAGTGGCGGCGAAGTCCAGGAAGTGATGATCATCACGTTACTGCTCTTCCTTCCCACGGCAAGACTGGGCCGGAGGTTGGAGTTCGCCATTCGACGCTGGAATGACCGACGTATCCAATTCGCACGGCAAGCCGCAGAGCAAGGGAACCTCTCGTATCTCGGCAGAATCCCGGTGCGGGCCGTCATTCGCGATTTCCTGCTGGTGGCCTTCATTTTACTGGTTATCATATCTCTGGGTGCGGTAACGGTCCCCTGGTTGCATAGCATGATGTCTGACAGCATCCGTGCCGGCATGCGAGCTTTATACTTCGTCTTGCCTGTGTTGGGGGCAGCCTCGTTACTGACAACCGCAAGATCTCCAGGTGCTCTTCCTCTATTTTGCGCCGCATTTCTGACGGTAATGGTTGTTTTGGAGACCCTGGCATCTTGAGTTGTCAGCGCGCAAGACAATCCACCATGAATTCTCTCGCAAAAATCGACGAGATTTTCATCAGGCCGATGCATCAAGAGGACCTGCACGACGTTATGCTCATCGAGAATGCTTCTTTCCCATCTCCATGGCCCCGGAATTTGTTTATCCGGGAGTTGGGCAACCCGATCTCCGATCTTTTTGTGGCAATGTCCTCTGGCCGGGCTGGTGACCTGGTGCTGGGCTATATCGTATGCTGGCTTGTGGCCGGCGATGTTCACATTCACAATGTGGCTGTCCATCCCCATTTCAGGCGGGGAGGAATCGCATCGGCCTTGCTCGAATACGTGCTCTCATATTATCAGCAACGGGGGGCTCAAACTATCTACCTGGAGGTGCGAGAGCAAAACCGGCCGGCCCAGGAATTATACAAGAAGTTTCAGTTTCACCCGGTGGGCCTGAGACACCGGTATTATTCTGATACCGAGGAAGATGCCATCGTCATGCAGCGCCCCATTGTGTAAAATATCCGCGGCAGCCGTATAAGATGACATGCACCGGCCCATAGAGATAATATTATGCGATGCTGACGGGACCATAATTTCATCCGGTCTCAGAAAAACGCTATTGCACAGCGCCTGCCAGAATCCCGCGGATACCGCATCCAGGCTTCCAAACGCGGGCAATCCCTGTGAGAAACCCCGCCTCGTGTGCATTCACCCTCTCGAGCTGGACAAGATGCGCCGGGATTCGGAACTTACCGAGATCCTCCACCTCTGCGCGGAGCGCGATTACACCATGAAGATTTTCGGCAACGGGCTGAATATAGCATTTTGCAGACCCCCACAGAAAAGGGAACTTCCCCCGTATCGCATCCTGCTGGCAGTGGGAAAGGGTGCCCCGGACCAATGCTTGTGTATGGAGTACGACGATGTATTTGCCGACACAGCGTTGTTCATCCAATGTTTGAAGCGGGGTGTATCAGTGTTTCTGGCGAGAAATCTGGCCGACGTCGCAACCGAGTTGAAAAAAGAGATTCGCGGCGTGCTCTTTGACCTGGATGGCACCCTGGTGGACTCCTTTCAGGCCATCGAGGCTTCTTATCGTTATATGTTCTCCCGCCTCGGTCGTAATGCCTCGGGCTTAACGGATGTGATGAGGGGTACGGGCCGTGATCTCCGTGAAATCCTCCACCACAACCTGGGCCCCGCGGAGGTGGACGAGGGGCTGCGCCTTTTCAGGGAGCATTACAGAGAGGTATTCCTCAAAAAAACGTACCCCATGCCCGGAGCTCATTCCCTGCTGAGGAAACTTGAGGATTCAGGGCTCTCCCTAGGGGCCGTAACGAACAAGCGGGGTGATTATGCCCGTGAGCTCCTGGCGCACCTCGGTATGGCCCGTCATTTCAAGATAATCCTCGGTGCAGAGGATGGCTTTCCCCCCAAGCCCTCATCTGACATGCTGTCCGCAGCTTTGGAACGTATCAGACTGACACCCTCCCAGGTGGTCTACGTGGGTAATTCGCCCATCGACGTGGAGGCAGGCCGCCGGTCCGGTATTGACGTGTACTGTCTGGCAACAGGTTACCACTCTCCGGAAGAGTTGGCCGCGGAGAAACCGCGACGGGTCCTCTCGTCGCCCTCGGAGTTGTTTAACGTTCTTCGGGAGTGCCCTTATCGCGTTGTTCCCCCGTGGCGGTAACTTTCTTTTCGATATACGCATAAGCGCTGTGATTGTGGATGCTCTCGAAGTTTTCCGCCTCCACCGCATACCAGGAAAAATCTTTCATCTGCTCCAGTTTTTGTGCCGCGGTGCGCACTACGTCTTCAACAAACATAGGGTTGGCGTAAGCCTGTTCAGTGAGGTATTTCTCGTCCGGCCTCTTTAAAACTGAATAAACCTCAGCGCTGGCGGAGCTCTCGATGAGATGGATGATATCCTCGATCCAGAAGAAACGCTTGAAGCGCAGGGTTATCGTTACGCGACCCCTCTGATTATGAGCGCCTTTTGTGCTGATCTCCCGGGAACAGGGACACAGGGTGGTAACAGGGGCGGTGATCTCCACTCGAAAGTCCTTCTCACCTTTTTTCGAGCAGATGAATCGGCATGCATACTCCATCATGCCGGGTGTCCCCGTAACAGGGGCCGCTTTCTCGATAAAATAAGGGAAAGCGACCTCGATGTGTGCCGATTGCGCATCCAGGCGTTCCACCATATCATCCAGAATCCGGGAAAACGTGCGGATGCTCATGTCTCCCCGGTATTCATGGAGTATCTCCACAAACCGACTCATATGGGTCCCCTTGAAGTGGCGCGGCAGGTCAACGTACATGTTGATCTTGGCCACTGTGTGCTGCATGCCGCCATTCTTGGCCAGCACGCGGATGGGATAGAGGATGTCCTTGACCCCGGCCTTGTCTATATCGAGATTACGGTGATCATGCTTGTTTTGCATATCTATCATTCTTTTTCTCCAATATAAGCAGCGGCGCAGTCCGCTGCTTCCCAGACAACGACTCGATGCAAGTCCGCGCTGGTTCCCAGGCGTTCTTTGAGGATATCAAAAACGTACCGCGCCACATTTTCCGCGGATGGAGGCAAGTTGTCAAAAGGGGGGGTTTCGTTCAGGCACCGGCCATCCACCTTACTGATGACCTCCTCCAGAATGGCTTTAAAAAAGCGGAAGTCGATGGCCATTCCCGCATCGTCCACCCCCGGGCGCCGGGCTGAGGCCTCCACCCTCCACGCGTGTTCGTGCAGATCCTCCCATCCCTCCCCTGGGCATAGCAATCGATGGCTGGCTGTGAAACGGTGGATGACCGTGATCTCATACAAAGCTCTTCCCGTCCTCTTGCTGATTGTCATCAGTGAATCAGGATGAGTCGGATGTCCATTACGTTGGTTCGGGTGGGTCCGGTAATCAGGAGGTCTCCCAACGCTTGAAAGAATGGATATGAATTATTATCCATCAGATTCTGGCGGTGGTCAAGTCCCAGGTCGCGTGCGCGGGTCACCGTGGCACCATCCACCCATGCGCCGGCAGCGTCGGTGGGTCCGTCGGTACCGTCAGTCCCGGCGCTGAGGATCAGTACATTGTCGATCCCCTCGATTAGGGGGGCCGCGGCCAGGGCAAACTCCATGTTGCGCCCTCCCAGGCCTTTGCCGGTCAGGGTAACGGTCGTTTCTCCTCCTGAAATGACACATGCGGGGGGCTGGAGGGGATTCCCCGTAGCCCGAATCTCGCGGGCAATGGCGGCGTGCATGCGGGAAATCTCCCGGGCCTCACCATCGATGCCGGATGAGAGGATCAGCGTTCGGTAGCCCCGCGCGGCGGCCTCTTGCGCTGCCGCCTGGAGGGCCATAATGTTGCTGCCCACTATCCGGTTCAACACACTGGAGAAGACGGGGTCTTCCGGTTTCGGCGTTTCCGGGACCTGGCCGGCCAGCCCTCGGTGCATGTGCTCGATAATGGATCGAGGGGCACGATCCATTAACCCATATTTTTCCAGCACGGCCATCATATCGGCGAAACTGGAGCCATCGGGCACTGTGGGGCCCGAGGCGATGACGTCCAGGTCATCTCCTATGACGTCGGAGAGGATCAGGTTAACCACAGGGGAGGGATACGCGGCCCGAGCCAGTTGCCCGCCTTTGATCCGTGAAATGTGTTTCCGAACCGTGTTGGTCTCCCTGATGTCAGCGCCGCAGGAAAGCAGCAATCGAGTCATCTCTTGTTTTTCCTCCAGCGAGACCCCTTTCACCGGAAGGGGCAACAACGCCGATCCACCACCGGACAAAAGACATATAATGAGATCTTTTTCGCCTGTGTCAGCGAGCAGCTCCATTATGCGCTGCGCCCCTGCCAGGCCGGCTTCATCAGGAACAGGATGACCCGCCTCGTAGAGTTCGGTCCGCTCAAGAGGCTCACCGTGGCCGTATTTGACCACCACCGCACCCCCTGCAACCCGATGGCCTATCACCCCTTCCACGGCCCTGGCCATGGGGGCGGAAGCCTTGCCGCCTCCGATGATGAAAACCCTGTGGAATTGATCAAGATTCAGTCTTTCATCTTTCCCCCCGGCCTGTTTTAATAACAGTATGGAATCTTCCCTGAGCAGGTGCCGCTGTACGGCCTCACAGGGGCTGACGGCCTTGATGGAGGCTTCAAAGATGGCCCGGGAATCTTCTCTCATGCGAAGCATCACTTCTTCCATGGCTATCTCCCGGAAATGAGATTCGTCTATGGCATTTTAGCCCAGCGGGATGCTGGAAAAAACAACCGCTTTGTGTCACATACAGCAAGCTGTACGAGTTGTCAATGAACTTGCCTTCTGACAGCATGCACACCTGCAAACAAACAGTGCGAAGTAAAAGCGTGTAATAACCGAGAACCGAGATATATGGGATCAACCGCGGGTTCTTCGCGTGTTTTTTAAACTGATGACTTACATCCAGGATCAAGATGATCCACATGGATGAAAAAGATATTGTCTCTGGAAAGTGCGTGTGGTAGGCTTTTACTAGTTTTAAGAAATCTTCGGGTTGTGTAGGTTTTTTTAGGACAATCGTGGGCAGTTTTTTGCTCGAGAGGTGTAATGAACGATGAGAAATCTCTTAGTGATCACAGGAATCTTTTCCCTGGTCCTTTTTACAGGGGTGGCCTCTGAAGCGGATGACAAGGTTTTCCAACTGGCTGTGGTTCCATTTGAAGTGCGGGGTCAGGAAAGCTTGCAGCACATTCGAGACGGCATCTTCGATATGCTTTCTTCCCGACTCTTTGTACCTGGGAAAATACAGGTAATGTCCCGGGAAGAGGCGGTCCATGATGAGGCCCTTTCCGCAGCCGACAGGGGTGCGGATTACATTGTGACCGGAACAATAAATGCGATAGGAGGCCATTACATCATCGACGCCCGGCTGGTGGATGTCAAGCAAAACAAGGCACTCGCAACCTCCTCCTATGCTCAGAAAACACTGGACGATGTGATCCCCTGGATCGAGCGATTTTCCCAGGAGATTCGAGACAAGATTGCACCACAGGGCGCCCTGGCCTCGGTTCCTCCGCCTATTGCTGGACAGCCAGGATCTTTTTTTCCCCCGCAAGCAGGTGCTGGAATAATGCCAAAAACCGAAGACCTGCTGAATCCCGAATTTATCCGTCAATTCAGAAGTAAAGCCCTTATCCCGAAGTTCTGGAGAAGCCAGGAATTCCCAATGACACTTCGTGGCATGGACGTGGGAGATATGGATGGGGACGGCCTGAACGAGACAGTTATATCTGATGAGAACAACCTGTGGATCTTCCGCTTCCGCGAAGGAAAATTGGTGGAGATGTTTAATCAGGAAGCACCTGGCAGAGCAGAAATCCTTTCACTGGATGTGGGGGATTTCAACGGCAATGGTCGGGCTGAGATTTATGTCTGCGCAACGGCTGGATATCGAATGGAGTCCTTTGTTCTTGAATATGACGGAAGCACATTCAGACCCATCGCGGAAAAGCTCAATCATTACGTAAGAGTGGCATACGCGGAAAACGGGCGCCCCCTGCTGGTGGGCCAGAACCGCGGCCTGGACACTCCTTTTTTTGGCCCCGTCTACCGTCTTGAATGGAGTGGCGGGACATTGAAGCAGGGAAAGGATTTGGAGCTCCCCTTGAACCCGGCCATTTTCGCTTTCGCCCGAGCGGACATCATCTCCGGGGAAAAGGGGAATTTGCTAATCCTGGACGCCAATGACAAGCTCCGGCTCTTTGATGAAAAAGGAAAAATGAAGTGGAGGAGCAAAGATTATTTCGGGGGCTCCCAGCGCTCCCGGGAGGAGATCGACGACTTTGCGGGTTCCACCAAGAGTGGCATTATTTCGAAGCGGGCCTATTTCCCTGTCCGGATTCTGGTTTGCGATCTGAACGGGGACGAGCAAACAGAAATTTTAATCAACCGCAATATCGAGGCCTTTGGCAAGTTCCTGGAACGACTGAGGATTTACACCGGGGGCGAGATACACAACCTGGTCTGGGACGGCCTGACATTGACCACAAGCTGGAAAACGCGGAAGTTTGATGGGTATGTATCGGACTTCCAGGTCAAGGACTTTGATAACGATGGTAAGGATGAGTTGGTAATCGCTTTAGTCCTGCGGACTGAGTGGATGGACATCATTAAAAAACGCAGCGCTGTTATCGCATATGACCTGAATATACCCGAGTCGGGTCAAGGGAAAAAAACCATTGACAACAGTGCGCAACGATAGTACAAAAAACACAAAAACAAGGAGGCGGTGTAGCTCAGTCGGTCAGAGCAAGCGGCTCATATCCGCTGTGTCCGGGGTTCAAATCCCTGCACCGCCACCAAAGGATATTGTAAGGCCCGGGGATATGTATGTTTCCCGGGCCTTATTATTGTATCGAGTGCCCTGATGGTTTTGTATTTGATCAAACGGATTCTTCTGATAGTTCCCATTCTCCTGGGGATAACGCTTATCTCCTTCGTGGTGATAAATCTGGCGCCCGGTTCGCCCACAGACCTGCAGACAATGATGAATCCCGAAGTGGGGGCCGCTGTGCGCGAGCAACTCCGGGCATACTACGGCCTGGATAAGCCACTGCATATTCGGTATCTCATCTGGCTGAAGCGAGTTGCGTACCTTGACTTTGGCAAGGCGCTGGATCACCGGAATGTGATGGACAAGATTGCCGAGCGGATCCCTGTCACCCTGGCCATCAGCGGACTCTCCCTGCTGATCATCCTGTTAGTAGCCGTTCCAATTGGCGTTATTTCAGCGGTTCGGGAAGGCTCCTGGCTGGACCGGTCAATCACCGTTGTTGTTTTTGTGGGGTTTGCCATTCCCGCCTTCTGGCTGGCCCTCCTGTTGATGATCCTGTTCGGGGTGAATCTGGGGTGGCTGCCCATATCCGGAATTCATTCGCTGGGGTATGAAAACCTGTCAACGTGGAATAAGCTGCGGGATCTTACTTCCCACCTGATTCTGCCCGTATTTGTTTCGGCCTTTGGCGGGCTGGCGGGCTTCTCCCGCTACATGCGAGCCAACATGCTGGAAGTAATACGGCAGGACTATATCGTCACAGCCCGGGCCAAGGGCCTTACCGGACGCGTGGTGATCTATCGCCATGCACTGCGTAATGCCCTCCTGCCCTTGATCACTATTCTCGGGTTATCCGTTCCCGGCCTCATCGGAGGCAGCGTTATTTTCGAGACCATTTTCGCCATCCCCGGAATGGGACAGCTCTACTGGCAATCGGTCATGTCGAGGGATTACATGGTGATAATGGGAGGACTGGTCGTAAGCGCGGTATTGACCCTGCTGGGTAATCTTCTGGCAGATATTTCGTACGCCCTGGTGGATCCGCGGATTCGGCTCGAGTGAACCAAAGGGATTGTGCTGCATGTTTGACAGAGGCTCCCGTCACCTGTTCTGGCCCAGACTCCGGCGAAACCCATTGACCCTTGCCGGAGGGATGGTGGTCATGGTACTGATCCTTGTATCTCTGCTGGATGCCTGGATACGTCCATACGACTACCGTGATCAAAACCTGCGGGAGGTCCTTCTTCCACCTAGCCCGGAACACCTGATGGGAACCGATTCTCTGGGGCGTGATGTCTTCAGCCGCATGATTCGAGGAACGCACATTTCCCTGATGGTGGGTTTTGTGGCAGTCGGGATTGCCACAATAGTCGGGATTTTTCTCGGATCCATCTCCGGGTATTACGGTGGGTGGGTGGACCGCCTGATCATGCGCTTCGTTGACGTGATGTTAAGCTTTCCCTCGTTTTTCCTGATACTTGCCGTTATCGCTCTCCTGGAGCCGAGCATCTGGAACATCATGGTGGTTATCGGGCTGACCAGTTGGATGAGCGTGGCCCGTCTAGTGAGGGCCGAGTTCCTGAGCCTGCGCGAAAGGGATTATGTGGTGGCGGCAAAGGCATTGGGCTCCGGCGACATGCGCGTCATTTTCATGCACATCCTTCCCAATGCAATGGCCCCTGTAGTGGTTTCATTCGTCTTGGGGGTGGCCGCGGCTATACTTTTGGAGTCGGCCCTGAGCTTCCTCGGGATCGGCGTCCAGCCTCCTGAGCCCAGTTGGGGCAACATCCTGACGGAGGGAAAGGATAACATCACCTTCGCCTGGTGGCTCTCTCTGTTCCCTGGCCTGGCCATCCTCGTAACAGTGCTGGGTTACAACCTTCTTGGAGAAGGGTTCCGCGACGCCATGGATCCGAGACTGCGGCAGTAAGGATCAAATTAAAAATAATCGAAACCCGAGTCTCGAAATTCGAAATTTCTTTGCAATGCACGAACTCTGCCCCGGCGAATTTCATCCATCATCTGGAGTAAATCATGCACCTCCCGATGGAAGCGAGTGGTACAGCAGCCGACCTGATCAGCATGGTGGGCGTCGCTGCCCCCGATTCCCGGGATTTTCAGGCGCTCTATGGCCCGGCGGGCCTTCTTCACCGATTCCGGTGGATGATTGGGGTGATGCAATTCCAGCGCATCGATGTCCAGATCATGCACCATGTCCCCGGCACCTAAGACACTCAGCCCGCTGCGGTACGGGTGGGCGGCGATAACGATGCCGCCGGAGCGGTGGACGCGCTGGATCAACTCACGGGCCGTGGGCGCATAAAAATTCCCGCGCGTACCGAATACCAGGAAGTCGCCCTGAATCTCCCATCGCTCATAACAGCGCACCTCTTGGCCTGCCAGGATGATAAGGGTTTCAGCATGGGTTTTCTTCACCAGTTCTCGAATTTCCTCATCGCTCCATGTGTATTCGTGTTCGGTGATGGCAATCCCATCCAGGCCCATCTCCAGGGCACGGCCGACCATTTCCTCCGGTGTCATAACGCTGCATTCTGAATGACAGCTGGTGTGAAGGTGCAGATCAAATTCGCAGCACATATAACCTTCTTCAATACAAGGAAAACTTGCGTTCACCCTTGACTTGTATCTATTAAACTTTATATATACAAACCAATCAAGCGTAATCTTTAATCCAGGACGGGAAATGAGTATTTTTCCAACAAAAACAGCGAGTTCGTAACGATATAGATGAATGCTCTCTTCCTGAGGATTGGATCTTTCTGAGGAGGGTTCCCTCTGGACTGCGGCAGGCCGCTTTAATAATAATAAAAATAGGATTATCCTATCAGGTCAGCAAATAAAACTTTAATGCTTGATTTTTATTAAATTCTTGTTGCTTAACCATTGGACCGAAAGCTGTGATTCAATACCGGCCAAACCTTAAGGGCATTCAGGTTCCATGAGGGGCGGCCTGGACAATGTATTGTCCGGGCTACGCAGCAGCAAGAGGAAGTACATGGCTTGTTTAATGGTTCCCGGGCGGGGGGGCACCGGGCAAAACCTCTTGTCGCTTCGCGACCCGGACGACAAGTCGCCCGGGCCACCCCAACAACATCCTTCATCTATTATTGGAGGCAATGTGACTGTAATATCGTTGAACAATATGTTGCTGATCAAAATAAATAATTCTATAATTAAATTGAACGGTTAATCACACTGGGAACTGTTATCGTGATGATTTTTCGCCATCAAAATCTGGGGTTGAGCCATGGCAGGAATGGAAAATCGTGAACTGGAATTAAAATTTGTTGTCCATCATCCAGGTGCTATGCGACATGCAATACTTCATTTAGGGGCCGAAGGGCAAGGCGAGATTCGTGAGATTAATTACTTCTTTGATAACTCTGAAGGAACGTTGAACTCTTCAGGCCGTCGCCTCAGGCTCAGGCGCACCGAACACTCAATAATTACGTATAAAGAGCGGCCTGAGCACCCCTTGCCCGGAGTCAAAGACATGGTGGAACTTGAGACCGAAGTGACGGACGTTGACCAAATGAGGAAAATTCTTTTGCGACTGGGATTCCAGGAGGTAATGATATATGAGAAATACCGGGAGACCTTCAACCTAGGAGATATCCAGATCGTTCTTGACCGTATGCCCATTGGGACTTTCATGGAAATAGAGGGTCAGAGAAGCCGAATCCTCTCCGTTTCCCGCCGGCTTGGCCTGGATCCCGATGATGCCATCTCCATTGGTTATCCTGAGATGATTCTCATCGTTTGCCAGGCCGAAGGGCTCGATTCGCGAAATTGCACGTTTGAGTTGTTCCCGGAAAGCATAGACCCCGACAAATATCACTTCCCACGGATGAAAGGCCGCTGAATATTGCACCAGCCCGATATTGGCATCTAATTGTCATAGGGAAACCTCCAGTGCTGAAGTCTCTTGAAATAAGCGACTTATTGTTCTCGACCGTATCCTTCAACTACCATTTCTTTATTTTTTCACGACACTTTTTTTCCATGCACTGTATCCTGACCAGGGGGATACCATGGGTATTCTGTTTCCCAAATCCTGCAACCCCCTTTTTGCTTGACATGCAAGTCTCCCCCCTCATATAATCATCAAACCGAAAAGATTTCGCAACATGCGCGTCCGTCACCTTAAGTTTGCCTCCGGATGATGGTCCCCAGCAGCTCAAGTTTATTTATAAAACGGCTAGTGCTTTTCGGGTGATTCTCCCGGGGCTGACGACAGGAGGATCGTGTTGAGGCGGCCTGAAGACTGAGGATCTAAAGGCTTTCCTGGAATAGGTCAAGAATGAAGGGTTGCCGATGGATTTTCTTTTCAAGCGGGTGCCCGGTCTCATCAGGAAAAAGTTCGGGAAGGAGGTGTGAAGAATTCCGCGACAAACCAGGAAGTGATTTTCCAGATTCATTCCCTCACAAGATGATACTATATGTACGAAAGGAGGCAATCACATGGGAAAAAAGGGGATTACATTCGGCATAGTAATGATAGCCTTAGTGTGTTTGGTGCTTTTGCCGGGAGTGCAGCATGCTACAGCGCAGATGTACCTTACCATGGGAGGGGCCGGCTCCGGGGGGCGGTGGTATGCGGAGACCAGCTACCTGGCCAAGCTGATCACCAAGAAATATCCCGATATCCGGGCCACCGGCGTTGTTTCGCCCGGCGTATCCCGCGGCAACATCAACAGAGTTGCCAAAAAGGAGATCCAGGGAGGCCGCGTGTTCCTGGACGACCTCCTCCTGATAGCTAATAGACAAGAACCCTTCAAGGCCGAAAGATTCCAAGATGTCCGCGGCTGGATGACTCTCAACAATCTTTATCTGCGGTGCGTGGCCGATATGGATATCAAGACCTTCAAGGACCTCAAGGGCAAGAAGGTGGGCACAGGTGTGCGGGGCAGCGGTGATGAGGCGTTGGCTAAGAATTTTCTGAGGTTTATGGGCCTGGATCCCGAGAAAGATCTCAAGATGCAGTACCTTGGGCGCGAAGCAGCCCAGAGGGCCTTCGCCAACCGGCAGTTGAACGCTTTCATATTGACCTATTCCCGCAATAACCAGCGACACTTTGGCCCGGTATTCGCGGCCCGACCGGTCACCAAGGCCGCTCATTATCTGGACGCACCAAAGAGCGTGCTGGAGGCGTTTTGCAAAAAGTATCCTGTCTATTTCGTGGACGAGTTGGGTGAGCCGGTCTTCAAACACCCGAAGCTAAAGGGGATCGCCAACCCTACAGCGCTTATCATCCATGCTTCAGTACCCGAGGATGTGGTTTACAAGGTAACCAAGCTGATCATTGAGGAATGGGACACGATCATGAAGGACATGCCCTGGTTGAACGCTCCCAATGAGGCCTCTCTGGAGAAACTCCCCAAGTTCTGGCCCATCCCCATTCATACGGGAGCGGTCAAAGCATACAAGGAGAAGGGCATTATAAAGTAGCTGGACACCGGTTCCATGGAAGATAACAGGGGGGTGGCACGCCGTACCACCCCCTTTCCCAATCAACTGCAAGGACACGGGGCAGTGATGAATGCAAACCTGAGAAAGGTCTTGATCATGGTATATTCCCTGGTGGGCGGCGCTTTTCACCTATACACTGGTGCGTTCGGTGCGATGGCGCCTCCTACCCAGAGGGGAATTCACGTTTTTTTCCTGATCCCTCTCTGTTTTTTGTTTGTCCCGTCCCGCGTGGAGTACCTGCGCAATAATCCACGGGCCGACAATGCATTCAACATCGTCCTGCTGGCGCTCTCGTTCCTCTGCTTCGGGTGGTACACGCTTAATTGGGAACGGTTGTATGCCAATCCAAGCCTCACCCCTCTCGACCTGGTCGCCGGGATCGTCAGTATAGTGCTGGTGCTGGAGTCTGTTCGGCGAACCGTTGGGCGATTCATCGCTGGGCTCATGATCTTTTTTTTGGTATACGCCGTCATCGGACCATATATCCCCCATCGGTTTTTGGCTCACCAGGGGTACGGGGTGAGCAGCATCGTGTATCTGATCTTTTACGGGACCGAGGGGATTTATGGCACACCCATCGCTGTATGTGCTACGTTCATTGTACTGATTGTCATGCTGGGCGGATTTCTCAATGTCACGGGCGGCGCGGATTTTTTCATGAACATATCCAAAAGCGTGGCGGGAACAGCCCGGGGAGGGCCGGCCAAAATCGCGGTGTTTTCCTCCGGGCTCTTTGGCATGATTTCCGGCAGCACCGTGGCGAACGTAGCAACCACGGGTTCGGTAACCATCCCCATGATGAAAAGGCTGGGGTTCAGTCCCATTGTTGCCGGCGCGGTTGAGTCGCTGGCCTCTTCGGGCGGACAACTGATGCCGCCCATCATGGGAGCCGCCGCCTTTATCATGGTGGAATACCTCATGATCCCTTACATCAAGCTCTGCCTCTACGCCCTGATCCCCGCCGTACTGTATTTCTTCTCCGTATTCATGGTGGTCCATTTCCACTCGTGCAGGGTAGGAATGGCAGGCATCCCGAGAAGTGAATGTCCGCGCTTTTTCAAGGAACTGGCTCACGGGGGCCACATGATGATCCCCATTGTCATTCTGGTGATACTGCTTTCCAAGTGGATCGGGCCCATGCTGGCCGTATTTTACGCTATAACATCGCTATGGATTGTGAGTTCGATCCGCCGGCACACTCGAATGACCATACGGAGCTTCGTGGAGGGCGTCCTTCAGGGCATGCAGGCCATGGCGCCGCTCACCGCCATTTGCGCCGGGGCGGGCATCATAATCGGAGTGCTGAGCATGACCGGGCTGGGGATGCGTATGGCCTTCATCATCGAGCTTCTCTCTCACGGCCATCTATTAATTGCACTTATACTGACCATGGTGGCCTGCATTATCCTGGGAATGGGATTGCCCACGGTGGCTGCATACGTGGTTCTTGCCGTGATTGTGCCGCCCACACTGACGAATATGGGCATCGGCAGGATCGAGGCCCACATGTTCATCTTTTACTTCGCCATTCTGTCGGCCATCACACCTCCTGTGGCCACGGGAGCATACACTGCGGCGGGCATCGCCCAATGCGACCCTATGGCCACCGGTTTTTGCGCCATGCGATTGGGCCTGGTGGCCTTTTTGCTGCCCTATGCATTTGTGTATAGGCCCGGGCTATTGTTGCATGGAATTCCCTGGGAGATCGTTCGTGCCGTCATCTTCACCTCCATAGGAATTCTGGCATGGGCGGCAGCCACGGGAAAATATCTGTTCCGTGAAATATCTTTTCCCGTGCAAATAATAATGGGCCTCAGCGGCATCATGTTAATAATCCCGGAGTACTGGACGAGCATTATGGGATTGGGTATTACTCTATTTATAATTATATATCATTATCTGCAGCATAGAAGGCTCTCTTCGCTGGAGGCTCAGAAAGTGGTCGCATGATGGAATCGGCCCAAACCCGCATGAATCGAAAAATTCTAATCCCGAAATCCGACATTTCTTTACGCCATGATTTATCAGCAACTCATCGACAGGGGATTGAAGCGGTACCCGGAACAGGTGGCCGTGGTCTTTCACGGGCAAAAGTGGACATTTCGCCAATTGAACGTGCGGGCGAATCGCCTTGCCAACGCTCTGCTCGACCTCGGCCTGACGCGCGGAGATCGAGTTGGCATACTGCTTCCGAATCGTCCGGAGATTATCGAGTTCCAGTTCGCCGCAGCTAAGTGTGGAATTATTCGGGTTCCTCTCAATGCCCGCCTTGCCCCCCGCGAGTGGCATTTCATGATTCAGGACAGCGGCATGTCCGCCCTGATATTGAATCATGACTTTTACGAGCGGCTCACGGAATACCTTCCCCGTATGTCGGCACCGCAACATCTCGTTTTCGTCGGAGAACCCCCAGCCGGGCATCCGGGTTACGAAGAATTTATTTCCCGTGCCTCTGAAACAGATCCACGGGTCCCCGTCAACGAAGAGGATATTTGTGCCATCGGCTATACTTCCGGCACGACCGGAATGATGAAAGGGGTCATGTGGACGTACCGAAGCAGGGTGGCGGCCAATACCCACGCCATGGCGGAACTGATCCAGCCGCGTGAGGGCGACGCCATGCTCCATGTTTGTCCTTTAACCCACGCTTCCGGCCTTTACGTGATGCCACATTACATCAGGGGCGCCCGAAATGTTATCCTGGAGCGCTTTGATGTGGAAAGCTTCCTGGAGACGGTGGAGCAGGAACGCATCACCGCGACCTGGGTGGTTCCTACCATTCTTCGGAGGCTGGTCGATGATCCAGGGACATCAAAATATGATCTGAGCAGTCTTCATACTGTCATTTTCGGCGGATCACCCATCACCGTGGACACGCTGCTCAAGGCGTATCGCCTGCTGGGTCCCAGGCTTGTGCAGATCTATGGACTTTTCGAGGCCAATACACCTGTCCTGGTTACCCGTGTGGAATCCATGGTGGATGAAAATCCTTCACCCGACAACCCCAGGCTGCTGGCTGCAGGGCGTGGAATCATTAATGTGGCGCTGCGGCTTGTGGATGAAAATGGACACGATGTGCCGCTGGGACAAGTCGGGGAGTTGGTGGTTCGGGGACCCAACGTTATGACAGGATACTGGAACAACCCTGAGGAAACGGCCCGGGTGCTTCGTGATGGATGGCTCCACACAGGCGATATGGCGCAAGAGGACGAAAAAGGGTTCTTCTATCTCGTGGAACGAAAAAAGGACATGATTATCAGCGGCGGCTTCAATATCTATTCCCGCGAAGTGGAGGAAGCCCTCTGCTCCCACCCCGCTGTAGTGGAATCGGCCGTCATCGGCGTCCCGGATCCGGAGTGGGGTGAGTCGGTGAAGGCCTTTGTGGTTCTCAAGGAGGGACACCGCGTCACCCCGGATGAACTCATCTCCCATTGCGCCGGATTGGTGGCCGGTTACAAGAAACCCCGCTCCATTGAGATAGTTCCAGAGTTGTGCCGAAATCCCACCGGCAAGCTTGACAAGAAGCGCTTGAGGGAGCCTTATTGGAAAGGCCGAAAGCGTCGGATCAACTAAATGGTTTACTCTCGCCGCAGGCCAGTACTCAAACGAAAATCACCCGTCAGTGGAAAAAAAACGTGTTTGACATTGACAAATTTTCTTAAGCACAGATAGATTTATCCACGTCATTTGCCGATGTTCAGCAAGGGATTGGACATAGAGGGAGGCAGTCATGGGGAAGAAGCAATTCTCCGAACACCTGTTGGACCAGGTAGAGCGAGGGCAGAAGGAATGGCTCGATGAGGTCGAGGCGGCCATTGGGAACAAGCCCCTGCGTTTGCCCGGATTCGCCACCGTCTCGGACATGGAGCTGCAATCTGTCTATTCACCACTGGATGTGCAGGAAATGGAGTTTGCGAGGGATGTTGGTTTCCCGGGTTTTTTTCCTTACCTGAGGGGCATCCATCCCACCATGTACAGGGGCAGACTCTGGACCATGCGGATGTTCGCCGGACTCGGGACTGCGAAGGACACGAACCAGCGATTTCACTACCTGGTGAGGCACGGGGAGACCGGCCTTTCCGTGGCTTTTGATTTTCCCACGCTCATGGGATATGACTCGGATCATCCCCGGGCCAGGGGGGAGTGCGGCAGATGCGGGGTGGCCATTGACACACTGGAGGACATGGAATGGCTCTTCGCCAATCTTCCCCTGGATAAGCTGACCGCCTCCATGACCATCAATCCTCCGGCATCGGTGCTGTGGGCCATGTATATCGCCATGGCGGAGAACCGCAATATCCATAGATCCAGATTGGGAGGCACGATCCAGAACGATTGCCTGAAAGAGTTTATCGCACAAAAAACACTGATGCTCCCTCCGGGGCCTTCGCTGCGAATGGTTACGGACACTGTGGAATTCGGCGCCCGGGAGGTCCCTTTCTGGAACACCATCAGCATATCGGGCTATCACATCCGCGAGGCTGGTTCCACCGCTGTCCAGGAGCTGGCATTTACCCTGGCCGACGGCATTGCTTACGTGGAGGCGGCCATCAAACGTGGTTTGGACGTGGATGATTTTGCGCCTCGCCTGAGCTTTTTCTGGAACAGCCATATCGACTTATTCGAAGAAATAGCCAAGCTGCGCGCCTCGCGGCGCATGTGGGCCCACATTATGCGCGATCGGTTTCAAGCCCGCAACCCCCGTTCCTTGCTGATGCGGTTTCACACCCAGACCGCTGGCTGCTCGCTGACAGCACAGGAACCATACAACAATATCATCCGCACCACCACAGAGGCGCTGGCCGCCATCCTTGGCGGCACCCAGTCGCTGCATACCAACAGCCTTGACGAGGTGTACACCATTCCCAGCGAGGAGGCAGCCACCATTGCGCTGCGCACCCAGCAGATCCTGGCGGAAGAGACGGGAGTGGCAAACGTGATGGACCCACTGGCAGGTTCGTATTTCGTTGAGGCGTTGACCAACAGAATAGAGGAAGAGGCGTGGTCTTATATCCGCACAATCGATGAGATGGGCGGTATGCTCAGGGCCATTGAACTGAATTATCCCCAAATGGAGATCGCCGACGCGGCCTACCGCTACCAGCAAAAGGTGGAAAAGAGGGAGAGAACGATCGTCGGCGTCAACAAGTATGTATCGGAGAAGCCGCCTCTGGAGTTCATCTTGAAGCTGGACCCCGATCTGGAAGCCCGACAAATCGAGCGGGTGGAGCGATATCGTGCCTGGCGGAACAAGAACAAGTATAAAAAGGCCATGGGAGAGCTGCGTCGAGCCATCGAGGGCCCGGAGGGCTGGGATAACAACGTCATGCCTCCCCTGATCGAGGCTGTCCGTGCGGGCGCCACGGAAGGGGAGATATGCGACCTGTTCCGCGAAGTGTTTGGAACCTACGAAGATCCTGGAACATTTTGAAAGGCAGGGGGTGAGGGACAGACTCATGGAAGAGGCCAGGCTGCGTGTTCTCATTGCCAAACCCGGACTGGACGGGCATGATCGCGGGGCTCGTGTCATTGCCAGAGCCTTTCGCGATGCGGGGTTTGAGGTCATCTATACCGGCTGCCACCAGGCTCCGGAGAGCATCGTGCAGACAGCTATCCAGGAGGATGTGGACCTCATCGGTTTGAGCATCCTCAGCGGGGCTCACATGTACCATTTTTCAAAAGTTCTGGATTTGCTTCGCCATGGAGAAGTCCAGGATATTCCCGTGATCGGCGGGGGAATTTTCCCCATAGAAGATGTACCCGTGCTCAAAAATATGGGAATTCGGGAGATTTTCGAGCCGGGGGACCTGTTGGAAGACATAATAAGGTGGGTGAGACAAAACATCCAGCCCCGGAGCGGGAGAAAGTAATCCGGGCCTCTTGGGCAACAGCGTGCAGGAAGGCTGCACACCAAACCTTCCCTCAGGGGCGCCGTGCCCGGCACTAGAGAAATATGCGTTCCCGCGGCACGAACCAAAGGTTCCGATCCTGCGAGGATGTCAAATACAATCCACCAAAATTACGGTGATATTATCCTTCCCGCCCCGGGCGTTGGCCTGATTCACCAGTTCCTGGCATATTACCCGGAGGTCGCACGTCGAGTTCTGCACGATGGCACTTACTTCCTCCTGGGAGAGCATATCGGTCAATCCATCTGTGCAGAGCAAGAAGCGGTCGCCTGGTTTCAGAACCAGTGACTGAATGTCCGCCTGGACTTCCTCTTTTAAGCCCAGAGCTCTGGTGATAATGTTCTTGAGCGGATAATCCCCCGAATTGTCAGGCGATTTTATTATGCGATGTACGTGATCATCCAGGAGAGAGTGATCCCTGGTGATCTGCCGGATTTCGCCATTCCGAAAACGATATGCCCTGCTGTCTCCAACGTGGGCTATATAAACCTGGTCTAATCGAAAGAAAGCCAGCACAATGGTCGTCCCCATGCCGTGCAGATAAGCCTTGCCGGCGGCGGTATGATAAATGGACTGATTGGCCAGGCGAAGGGCGCTGAGAATACGGTTGGCGTCGGTGCTCATTCTCAAGTCCATTCCGAAAGGCCACGTCATCCCCTCATCCTGGATACTTTCCCTGATAAACTGCAAAACATTCCTTACGGCCATCTCGCTGGCCACCTCGCCAGCGGCATGTCCACCCATCCCATCGGCAACTACATAGAGATTCACGATTTCGGAGATTGCGTATGCATCTTCGTTATGGTTTCTGCGGAGTCCAATATCTGTGCAAACGGCATGCTTAAAAATCATATGGAATTACCCTTTGACGAAGTCCCTGAATCGGCCTACTGAGAGTCGTAATAACGAATTTCACCGGAATCTCCAGGCATGCGTGCGATATAAATCACCATGTTAAGAGCCACTTCTGAACATACACGCGCCATTCAGCATTTATCAGCCCTATGAGACCCAAAATGGCAAAAGCAAGCGCGCCGATAAGAAGCATAAACTCTAATTTGCCCTGCCCTGAGGATTCATTCTGTTGCGGTTTCATCAGTTCTTACGGTAAATGCAACATGGAGAACTTTATAAGTTAGAAAATAGAAATTAGAACCATTATGAAATGAACAATCATTTAAAAGTAATATAATTAAATGGTTATGCAGTTAACCCGTGCAGCTACCTGACCATTTTCATGCTCCGCGGGTGCGGCCCATGAATGACAATTAGTTTAAAACTTAATCTATTGTAAATCTATCCAAATTTAGTGTCAATATAAAATTCTCGGTCTGTTGTTAATCAGTGATATGACAAATAAAAAACCCCCTTGAATGTTTGCAATAATCTCTCCCCAGCCGTTGTCCGCTCGTTCGATGTAAGCTCACAAGGGAGGCGGCGAACAACACCTGTGATCCTCTTCATGAACAAGGTCGAAATTCCCTGGTAACCACGCGGTGTGATTGATGCCGATAACAGGGTAAAGGATTCATACATATAAGCTTTGATGATTGTATTAAACAATAATTGTTATTAAATTGCAAAATTTGTCAATTACTCGTGGATTTTCAATCAGGAGGATGTGGTTTCTGATGTTTTGCATTGACGCCCATAAATACCTGAATGACATGGATTTTATTGCATTTTTTCAGGAAATGGAATGTTTTTTGCAAGATTCTATGGCAATAAACAAAACGGTAAATTAAAGTTTGAGTTGCGGGTCTTTTCCGGCCCCGGGGAAAAACAACGGGCACCATACTCATGCTTTTTACGCTGTTAGAGTGCCCGTCACGTGAAAACAGGAGGGATCGTGAAAAGGGGGGGTAAAGAATGTATGGGCTTTACGCTGATCGAACTCATGATCGTCATTGCCATCATCGGCATTCTAGCGGCAATAGCTGTTCCACAGTTTTCGAAGTATCGCGAAAAAAGCATGGACTCCCACGCGAAAGCTGCCCTCCGGAATCTGGCTGTGGCTCAAGAGCACTATTATTACTACCACAGCATTTACACTGCCGACCGCGGAGCATTGAGCGCTGTCACCGGTTGGACACTAACGAATGATGTCATACTCGGCATACTGGCAGCCAACATCAACTCGTGGTCAGCCACCGCCAGGCATCAGAAAAGCCCCAGCACGTTTACCTATAGTAGTAGCGAGGGCGGTTTGAAATAGATCGCTGCGGGTCCGACTTCGGGATTTCCTGTGCTTTTTGTTGTGGAGCGGTGGCCGGTTTTCGGCTTGGGGTGAGCTGGTGATACAAGTCCAGCATGCGATTGGCAATGAGGGGCCAGCGGAAATTCAGCGCCCTCTGAGCGGCGCGCCTGCCAAGCGTGCGCGCCACCTCCGGATGGTCAAGCAGAAAGGACAAATGCACGGCCAGTGCTGAGGGGTCTCCTTCAGGGACGAGCACTCCCGTTTCATCGTTTAACACTGAAAAGGCAAGTCCTCCCACATTGGAGGCCACCACGGGCTTTCCGCAAGCCATGGCCTCCAATGCTACCATGCCGAACGATTCATACCGGGAAGGGAGTACACACACCTCGGCGCTGGCATAAAAGAGAGGCAGAAGGCTTTGACGCTGGGGGCCCAAAAAGAGCATTTTATCGGCCACACCAAGAGAACCTGCGAGGCTGCTCAGTTCTGAGCTATCCGCATCTGGTTCCTCCTGGTCTCCCCCTACAATGAGCAGTCTAACGCCCTTCCCATTGTTCCAGCCCCGATCCGCAAGGATCCGGAAAGCGCGAATCAGGGTATCCAGACCCTTCACGGGAGTCAGCCGGCCCACGAACAAGATGAATCGACCCGAGTCCAACCCCAGTAAATTCCGCGCCTTATGAGGATCCACGGGCTGAAACAGCTCCACGTCCACGCCGCACGGGATTACTCGAATTTTTTCAGGAGCTATTCCCAGACTCCAAATGAGATGGGCCTTCTCCATGGGTGTAGGTACCACCACACGTTCGGCTTCCTTCCCTATCTTCGCTTCCATCGTAAGTCTGATGGAAGGCTCTTTCACTTCCCCTGGCCGAGCCACGTGATTATTCAAAAATCCTAATGTGTGGTACATATGGACCCAAGGTATGCCCCATAGCGGCTTCAAGAGGGCGCCGATCCAGCCCGATAACCAATAATGGCTGTGGACAAGGTCGTAACTGATCCCTTCCTGTTCCGCGAATCGGATCATTCCATTCAGAAACTCCGGGATGTGCCGGCTTAACCGGTGTTTGTCCAGCGGCCGTTCCGCTCCGGCAGGGATGTGGATGACGCGGGAACCCGGCCCCATGGATACCACCCGGGGCAAGTCAGGGTTTTGCGAGCGGGTGAAAACATCCACCATAATCCCGTTCATACCTAACTGACGGCTGAGTTCGCGGACATAGACGTTCATTCCGCCCGTCTCTTTGCCGCCCAGAGCGGCAAGGGGGCAGGTATGAAGACTGATAGCTGCAATACGCATTTGGTAGGTCTCATGCATTGGATGAATCAGGCTGGTTAGTACCAATCCTGTGATTTTTTTTGTCTTGGCTCCGAAGTAAACTTTTAAGACTCATCGCCCCTTAAGAAGTCGATCCAGCTTGATCCCATCCTGGACGGCTTACCGGATAAGTTTGTCCATTAAATAATATATGCATATGCCGGGTCTCCATCGCGAATATTCGGGATCAAATCCAGAGTTGAAAACCATCAGGCTGTTCCAGTAGCGAAAGCTTGAAGAACAGCAGTTGGAACATCGTGCATCGTCGAATTTTCGGTTGCAATCAGCCGGTTGCATTAAGCCTGGTGGCCATGGCAAGGAAAAAGGCCTTCATGGAAGGTGTCATGAAACGAGCCTTGACCTGCTGGCTTTTCCGGTGAAGCATGATAAACTATTCGAGACTATACTCCAGCGGCAAATCCTTTCCCATTATCTCGAATCATTATGAATACGGTATCCAGATACGCCATTCAGAACGACCGGAAAAAGGGGGTTATAATCGGTAAGTTTTTTCCCATAAAATCAATATTATTCATATTCAATCGCTAAGCCCAGAATATTAAAGGCTTTGTTCAGGAAAGCTTTTGCATCCCCACTATGTTTGTCTCCATGCTTTAGAACATGATCGGCGAGGTTTTTCAGGTTATCCATCGCCACAGGCGTGTTGAAGTCGTCATTCATTGCCTCGAAAAAGCCTTTTTCATATTCGGAGATATCCAGGGGCTCTCCCATCCCGGACTGGGCAAGCCAGACCTTCTTGAACAATTTGTCCCTCTCAAGAGCCTTTATCATCTCTTCATCTTCGTCATCCTTGAATTCCCACACAGAACGGTAGTGGTGCGAAAGGAGGTATGTCCGAATAATATTTGGACTGTATTTTTCTTTTAAATCCCTTAAAAGAACGAGATTACCGAGCGATTTGCTCATTTTTTCCCCTTTGTAACGCACCATTCCCGTATGCATCCAGTATTTAACGAATTGCTTTCCGGTCAAATGTTCTGACTGCGCGATGGAGCTTTCATGATGAGGGAACTTCAAATCCCCTCCGCCCCCGTGGATATCCACGGATTCCCCCAGATATTTCATGGACATCGTGCTGCACTCTATGTGCCACCCCGGTCTTCCCTCCCCCCAGGGAGACCGCCACGAGGGTTCTCCCGGTTTTTTTGCCTGCCATAAAACAAAGTCAAGCGGGTCTCTCTTTTTCGGGTCGTTCGGGTCGTTTCCGTGTTCATTTGCTATGGGGAGCATTTCCTGCCTGGAAAGTTTGCTGAGCTTTCCATATTCTTTATCCGAATTGGTGTTAAAATAAACGTTTCCGTCTATTTCATAGGCTTTGCTTTTCTTCTTCAGTTCCATAACGATGTGTATCGCGTCTTCTATATGGTCGGTGGCCTTTGGATACACATCCGGCTGAAGGTTGTTCAGCCATCTCATATCCTCCAGGTATTTCTGCGTGTTTTCCTCTGCCAGACGCCTCCAGTTTTTATTTTCCTGTTCCGCTTTTTTGAGAATATCGTCGTCGATATCTGTGAGGTTCTGGACGTATGTCACCCCGTACCGGAGGTATCTGAGGTATCTGACAACCACATCGAAAAATGTGTAGGTGAAAGCATGGCCGAGGTGTGTTACGTCATAAGGCGTTATGCCGCAGACATACACTCCAACATTGCCCGTTTCGGAACTGAATAATTCCTTTCTCCCTGTCATAGAGTTAAAAATTCTTAATTGAATCATAGACTTACGCACCTTCGGAAAGTATTGTGCGGGATTTCGCATTGCCCCACCGCTCATCATATGTTCCGATATGGCGCTGTTCCCATCTCCTCGCCTACTGTTGCGGTTCGGCCGTGTCCCGGACAGATAATTGTTTCGGCCGGAAGGGCGAATATCTTTTCGGAAATGCTGCGAAGTATGAGGGAGAAATCGGATCCCGGGATGGATGTGTTTCCAGGTCCGCCGGGGAATATGGTGTCTCCGCTTAACAAGTATTTCCCGATCAGTATGCATACTCCTCCCGGTGAATGCCCGGGTGTATGGATGATCCGCGCCCGGTGTATCCCGAAACTGATTTCATCACCGTCCTCCAGGTAAAAATCAACCCACTCTTTGACGCGCGCAGCGTCCAGGCGATGGATACCCACCCGAGCACCAGTGGCTTTTTTAACCCCGGCAAGGGCGCCGATGTGATCCCAATGGCTGTGGGTCAAAAGAATGTATTTGGCCTCAATTCCTTTCAATGCCTGTAGTATCTTCTCCTGCTCGTCGGCGGGGTCGACAATGATCCCCTCGCCGGTGTCATGGCAGCGAATGAGATAACAATTATTCTCCATCATCCCGACTTCCAGCCGGGTCACGGTGAAACCGTTTCCTTCCATCACCTCTACTTCTAATGGTCTCATGTCCGATCCTCTCGCGTCGTCGCCTTTCCAGGATTGTATATTTTTTATGTTAACAATTATACTCAGGAATGTCAATAAACGCAACAAACCAGCAACAAAGACCGGATTATATCAATGTAACAAGTTTCTGCCTTTTAAATCTTTTAAACACAGGGTATTTTTCTGTATGGCTTGCAAGCCGTGAGTATTTTTGAGTCCTGCCTGCACACAGCTTACCGCTCATTAAACGTCCTTCATTTTTAAGGGAGAGAGCAAAAATAATGAGAAAAAATATTTGACAAATTATCGAATCCGATATATTAAAAACCTGCTACGAATTTCGCGATCTTTGTTCTCTTGTTCGCATTCTTTGTTCCCCACTTCCCGTAATCTTCGTTCCTGTTCTTTAGTTCTTTGTGGTCTCTAAGGCATCAACAATTCATTACCATGTTCGGTAATCATTGACAGTTCAGATCGTTGATACCGAAAAGATATTGGTAAAAAGGAGGATTGCAATGAATAAAGTCGATCTCAACTCCGATATGGGCGAAAGCTTTGGCAGATATAAGCTCGGCAATGACGAAGAGATTATGAGGCATATATCCTCCGCCAACATCGCATGCGGTTTCCATGCGGGAGACCCTCACATCTTGAAATACACCATCAAGCTGGCTAAAGAATCGGGTACCGCCGTGGGGGCGCATCCCGGTTTACCGGACCTCCTCGGGTTCGGCCGGCGGGCTATGGACACCACGCCTGAGGAGCTTTATGACTACTTTGTCTACCAGATCGGTGCAGTGCAGGCCTTCTGCACGGTGATGGGCGTTCCCATGCAGCACGTCAAGGGCCACGGCATCGTCGAGATGATGTCCACGGAGCGGCCTGAGTTGGCCGAGGCTATTGCTTCCGCCGTCAAGGACGTAAACCCGGACCTTCTCTACATGACCATAGCGGGAACCACGCTCTATGAGACGTGCAAAAAAACCGGGCTGCGCGTCGCTGGTGAGGCGTATGGAGACCGGGCTTACAATGATGACGGAACCCTTGTCTCCCGGAAGCTGCCGGGATCGGTGATCGCCGACCCGGAAGTTGTGGCGGCGCGGATCATTCAATTGCTGGATACGGGCACTGTTACTACATATAAGGGCGGCACGATCAAGATCGCCGCACAGAGCATTTGCATGCACGGCGATACTCCTGGGGCAGCAAACCTCATCAGGATCGTGCGGGAAAAGCTTGATGAAAGGGGTATCAGCGTTGTGCCCGTCGGGACTCTTGTTTGATAAAACACCTTTCCGAATGCCATAAACGGGAATATATTCCGCTGGATATGAAACGGGTGTTAATGAAATCTCGAAAGTTATGTCTGAGCGAGCGGGGGTTGATCCTGGAGTTCGGGAACAGCATCGACCCGGCGATTAACGGGAAAGTGCGGCTTATGGCCGCGGCCATCCAGGAGAAAGAAATACCCGGCATACTGAGTTTGGTGCCGACGTATCGATCGCTTTTAATACAGTACGATCCAATGATGATCACCATGGACCGGCTGATGTCCGTGATAGATGGGATCGAGGATGACCTTGGGGATCGTCAGCCGCCGCCCGGCCGGTACTTTGAACTGCCAACCTACTATGGGGAACCTTACGCACCCGACCTTGAGAGAGTGGCCTCACACTGCGGCATTTCTCCGGATGAGGTGATTCGGATATTTTCGGAAACCAATCTATTGATCTACATGATTGGATTTGTTGCGGCTCTCCCCAACATGGGGGGATTGCCCGAGATCCTGCATACGCCGCGGCTCCCCAGCCCCAGGGTCAAATTGCTCGCCGGGATGGTGGGCCTCGGAGGTCAACAGGTTGCCATCTGTCCCGTGGATCTGCCTTCCGGCTTTAACTACATCGGGCGTTGTTTCCTGAAGATCTACGACCCGACGCGCTTTCCTCCCAGCCCTTTTGTGGCTGGTGATCGGATCCGGTTCAAGGCTGTCTCCCTGGAAGAGGCCATAGCCTGCGAAGGAATATTTCCGGAACCCATAGGGCAGTGATTGAATGACAGATACATTTTTCGTGAGAGACCCCGGTGTATTGACCACCATCCAGGACATGGGCCGGGTCGGGTTCGGACATTATGGCATTCCCGTGAGCGGCGCTATGGATCGCTTTGCACTGCGGACGGCGAACCTCCTTGTGGGGAATGATCCTGGCAGCGCCGGGCTGGAGATCACCCTGTTCCGCCTGAAGCTGGAGGTCCTCCGCACGGTGAGAGCAGCCGTCACCGGCGGAGACATGGCGGCTATGCTCGATGGGGTGGAAGTTCCCATGTGGCAGACCGTAGAGCTTCCCCGGGGGAGCACATTTTACCTCAAGGCCATCCGGAGAGGAGGCCGCGCCTACATGGCCGTCGAGGGGGGAATCGACGCACCGGTCCTGCTGGAGAGCCGCAGCACGCACCAGCGGACGCTCCTCGGCAGGCCGATTCAAAAGGGGGACCTTATACGAACATTGCCCGCCCAGAGGGAGGCGCAATTCCGCGCACTGCCCGAGGAGCACCTTCCGCAGTTCTTCAATGAAGCTGAAATACGAGTGGTAATGGGGCCGCAGGACGATTACTTCACAAAAGAGGGAATAAGGACGTTCCTGGGAAGAACGTACACCATTACCAGCGAATCCGACCGGATGGGTTATCGCCTGGAAGGACCTCCAATTCAGCACGTATCGGGTGCGGACATCATTTCGGACCCAATCCTGCCCGGGGCGATCCAGGTCCCGGGCAACGGGCAGCCCATCATAATGATGCTCGATGCGCAGACGACCGGCGGTTATACCAAGATAGCATGCGTCATCAATCCCGACATCGATGTACTGGCGCAGATGCTGCCCGGCAACAAGGTTCGATTCAGGCAAGTTTCAATTGATGAGGCCCACGGGATCATTCGAGCTTATATGGAAAAGCTGGCACGTCTCGAGGATGCAATGATCCCGGTGTGAACAATATCCCAGGCAAGAGAAAGAAGGGATGCTGAGCGGGGATTGCTGTTCGATCCCCACACGCTGTCAACTTATGCGCACATTGATGAAGAAGGGAGGACGATCATGAAAGGAAAAAGTATACGCTGGTATCTGGCGATGATGGCGGTTTTATGCCTCATCGTAACGTCCTTGGGCACGCCGGTACAGGGAGCCAACCCCAAGGAGGTTAAAATTGGTGTGCTTTACCCCATGACCGGAGGAGCCGCACAGGCCGGTTGGGACAACAAGCAGGTCTTAGAACTGGCCCTGGAGATCATTAACACGACCAAGCACAAAGACCTTGGAATTCCCCTTGCGGACACCGAGGGGCTGCCCAACTTCGGCGGGGCAAAAGTGTCGATTGTGATTAGTGATCATCAGGGGAAGCCCGACGTTGGTCTGGGAGAAGCCGAGCGGTTGATTACACAGGAAAAGGTGGCGGTGCTCTTCGGCGCGTATCACAGCTCGGTGACGCTTACGTCCAGCCAGGTAGCAGAAAGAAAAAGGTTCCCATATTACAACGCCGAGTCCTCTTCTCCCAAGCTGACAAAGAGGGGCTTTAAGTGGTTTTTCCGCACCTCGCCGCACGACGAGACATTCTCCGCGGCTATGTTCGACTGCCTGAAGGACATGGAGAAGGCCGGAGCCAAGATCAAGACAGTGGCCATCCTGCACGAGGACACACTGTATGGCAAGGACAGTGGAAGGATAGAAAAAGGCCTGGCTAAAAAAGCCGGATACAAGGTCAAGGCACTGATCCCTTACCGCCGGTCTGCCACCACCCTGACCTCCGAGGTGCAGCGACTGAAGGCCGCGAACCCCGATGTGTTCTTCCCCACCTCCTACGCCATAGACGCCATCCTGCTGACGAAGACGATGAAAGAACTTGATTTCAACCCGCCTATTGTTATGGCCCAGAACTCGGGACACATCGATTCATCTTTTGCAGAGACGCTGGGCGCGTCGATGGTCGAAGGCATCTCGAGCCGCAATGCATTTTCCCCGGACCTGATGGAAAAGATCCCTGCCCTGAAAAAGGTGAACGTCTTGTTTCGTGAGCGAACCAAAAAAGCCGGTAAAGAGCGTGATCTTTCCGGCGCATCGGTACGTTGCTTCCAGGGCTTCATGGCGCTGGCAGAAGCTCTGAGTCGGGCAAAATCACTGAAGCCCGAGGACATCCGCCAGGCAATTATCGAGACCGATCTCAAGCCCGAGCAGCTCGTGGTGCCGTGGCGCGGCATCAAGTTCGGCCCGGATGGACAGAACATGTACGGCGATGCCGTTGTGGTGCAATATCAGGGAGGCAAAATGTATACCGTATGGCCGTCGCAGTTTGCCACACGGAAAATCATTTACCCGATTCCCAAGTGGTCGGAAAGGATGTAAGTTCACGGGTCTGCGGGGCGCGACTCGCCTCGCGCCCCGCGGCTGACGAAAGGATTTCGAATGTACAGCGCGGAAATACTGACGCAGGCCGTAGTCAGCGGCTTGCTGATGGGGTTTATTTATGCCCTCATCGCCGTGGGACTTTGCATGATCTGGGGCCTGATGGAGATCGTCAACTTCGCCCACGGCGATATGATGATGATCAGCATGTTCTCAGCCTTCTGGATGTGGACCCTTGTTGATATCGACCCGCTCGTCTCCATGCCGCTTATCGTCGTGATGCTCTTTTGCATTGGCGTGCTGACCTATTTTATTGTCATCAAGAGGATATTGAATGCGCCGATGCTGGCGCAGATACTGGCTACCTTCGGGCTGTCAATCTTTATTCGGTATCTTGCGCAATTCCTGTGGACGCCCGATACCCGGTTGGTCCAGCACCCGTGGCTCGAGGGAAGGATCGAAATAGGGGGCATATTCATAGGCATGCCGCAGCTTGCCGCCGGCGCCGCTTCCATCATTACTTTCATTTTTTTATATTTTTTCATCAACCGCACAGAGGTGGGCGTGGCGCTCCTGGCCGTTAGCGAGGATCGCGAGGCGGCCGCCCTGATGGGCATCAATAGCGACAAGATGTTCGCTCTGGGGTGGGGTATCGGGGCGGCCTGCCTGGGCGTGTCCGGAGCGATGATGGCAAATTTCTACCCCATCACCCCTGAGGTTGGATTGCTGTTTGCCTTGATTGCGTATGTATCCGTGGCCCTTGGGGGCTTCGGCAGTATCGTCGGCGCCTTCATCGGGGGTATCATCATCGGCCTGGTGGAGGCTATATCAGGGCTGCTGATCGCCCCTGCCTTCAAATATGTCTTTGTCTTTGGCGTGTATCTGCTGGTCGTTTTCATCAGGCCGCAGGGACTGTGGGGCAGGTACTGATGATTACAATTCGAATTTCGAAATTTCTTTTTTGGACAGGGAGAGCACAGCCGTGAAAAGAACCAACCTGATCCTTCTGATCATTGGATTTGCAATCGCCATCGCTTACCCGCACGTATTCACGCTCCCGTTTCCTCAGCACCTGATGATCATGGTTTTCATTTATGCAACCCTGGGGTTGGGGTGGAACCTTATCGGCGGATATGCCGGGCAGATATCACTGGGGCATGCCGTTTACTTCGGTGTCGGCGCCTACACTTCCACCCTGTTGCTGATGAAAGCCGGCGTGAACCCGTGGATAGGGCTGGTGATGGGTGCCGCCATCGCGTCGATTATTTCTCTGATTATAGGATACCCCTGCTTCAGGCTCGGCGGTCATTACTTCGCCATCGCCACCATCGCTGCGGGCGAGATCACCCAGCAGGCTTGGCTGAACTGGGACTGGGCGGGTTCTGCCATTGGATTGAATCTCCCCATTCTGGAAGAAGGGCTTATTAATCTCCAGTTCCATTCCTCCAAAATGCCTTACTATTACCTTGCACTGATAATGGCCAGTCTCGCCTTGTTGATCACGTACCTTGTGGACCGTTCCAAGCTCGGTTATTACTTCAAGGCCATCAAGGGGGATCAGAACGCGGCCCGAAGCCTTGGCATCAGTCATACAAAATACAAGGCATACGCCATGGTGATGAGTTCAAGCATTGCAGCCATCGCCGGTTCATTTTACGCCCAGTACGTTCTTTTCATTGATCCGGACAGCGTGTTTCCACTGCTGCTCTCCATCAACATGTGCCTGTTCGCCACACTGGGGGGACTCGGCACCGTGTGGGGACCGGCCATCGGGGCATTCATCCTGATCCCCATCTCCGAGTTTACGCGCATCAAGATGGGCGGCGGCGGCACCGGGTTCGACCTCATGGTGTACGGGTTCCTGATCGTGGTCATCTGCCTGTACCAGCCCAACGGGGTTATAGGCATCTTCAAGCAGTTACAGAAGAAAAGGGGGAAGACCTGATGGCTTTCCTTGAAATCCGCAATGTCGCCAAAAGCTTCGGCGGCCTGATGGCTAACAATGACATAAGCTTTTCTGTGGAGCAGGGTGAGATCATTGGTCTCATCGGCCCAAACGGGGCGGGCAAGACCACACTGTTTAACTGCATCGCAGGATTCTATCCTCCCACCAGAGGGAAGATCTTCTTTGCGGGCGAGGACATTACGGGTCTGGCTCCCGAGAAGATATGTCTCAAGGGCGTTGCGAGAACATTTCAGATCGTGCGCATTTTTAAGGACATGACCGTTCTCGACAACGTGATGATCGGGGCTTTCTGCCGCACCAACAGCACTTCCCGGGCAAGGGCAAAGGCCGAAGAGATACTCGACTTCGTGGGGCTGACGGACGTACAGTTCCAAATAAGCGCAGGCCTGACTCTTGCCGGCAAGAAGAGGATGGAGTTCGCCAAAGCCCTTGCCACGGAGCCCAATTTGATAATGCTGGATGAGGCCATGGCCGGCCTCAACCCCAGTGAAACCCGAGATGCCGTGGAGTTGGTGAAGAGGATGCGCCAGAAGGGACTCACGGTACTCCTTGTGGAGCACGTGATGGAGGCGGTGATGCCCATATCCGACCGGGTGGTGGTGCTGGATTACGGTGTGAAGATCGCTGAGGACAAACCAGAGAACATCGTGACTAATGAAGAGGTGATCAAAGCTTATCTGGGAGAAAAGGTTCATGTTGCACGTCAATAAGATACGGGCCTCTTATGATGATGTCCCTGCTCTTCACAACATTTCTTTCCGGGTGGAACGGGGCCAAATAGTATCCATTGTAGGCTCTAACGGCGCCGGCAAGTCAACGATCCTGAAGTCGATTTCCTGTATTGTCCGCATCAACTCCGGGACCATCGATTTCGAAGGCACCCGGCTGGATCGGCTACCTCCGCACAGGGTGGTAGAACATGGGATCGCTCACGTGCCGGAAGGAAGGCGCCTGTTTGCCCGCCTGAGCGTCCATCAGAATTTACTCCTCGGTGCCTTTACTCAGAAATCAGAGGAAACGCGCCAGAAGATGTTGGAAAGAATTTATGGCTTCTTCCCTCTGCTCAAAGAGCGGGAGTATCAGCTCGCCGGCACCCTGAGCGGCGGAGAGCAGCAAATGCTGGCCATAGCCCGGGGGTTGATGCTCCAGCCCAAGATGCTGATGCTGGATGAGCCCTCTCTGGGCATCATGCCCAGGTTGTGCGCTGAAATATTTGATTTCATAAATGAAATCAACCAGGAAGGAATGACGATTCTCCTGGTGGAGCAAAACGTCCAGGAGGCCCTGGCCCTGGCCCATTACGCATACGTGATCCAGACCGGTCAAGTCGTGGCGGAAGGAGCGGGAAAGGAGTTGCTGGAATCCGATATTGTCCGAAAAGCCTTCCTTGGATTGTAAGCGCTCGAGTTGAAGGGAAGGGGCACAATTCATTGCGCCCAAAGCGGGACGTGATAGATCGCACCGCCGCATGGGAAGAGTGGGCGACATCCGGAGCGGCGGGCCCTTTTCTCCACCCCCTGTGAAGGACATCCAAACCTTGACACCCCCCGCATATCTTCTTAAAGTATTTCCAATAAGAGGAGTGAAATCATCCAATGGAAGAGGGCAAATCAATTGTATTGCCTTGCCCGCGGTGCGGCAAAGAGACGAAACCGGAGGGAAATCCCTTTCGCCCTTTCTGCTCCCGGCGCTGCAAACTGATCGACCTGGGCAAATGGGTGGAAGGAGAGTACGTCATCCCCTCGCAGGATGACGAGACGGAAACCGAGGATCAAGAATAAATTATAAAGGTTCAAGGCTCAAGGTAAAAGGTTAAAGGAGCAAGGTAAAAGGAGTAAGAAAAAGATACGCTCGAATATTTCCTTGAACCTTTCCCTTTGAACCTTTCCCCTTCTCTTTAAACCCTGGACATTCTTCGGGACATGTAGTCCACAAGCACGCATTCCTGCAAATTATCGGGCGTGGTGAAAAAAGTCCGTCCCTTCCCGATTTTGCCGATGTTACTCACAAACTGGCGGCAGGAAGGATCGTCGCCGATCATGAAAACAATGAGCTCAGCCCCCGAACGCGTCAGCCGCCGGGCTTCCTCCATGGTGGCGGTGATGGTTTTGCGATTGGGCGGAGACTGGAAAAAGACGCCACCACGGGCCAGATGGGCCGTGGGTTCTCCGTCGGTTATCAGGATGGCCTGGCGGCGGGACGAACGCTCCATGCGCAGGAGCCGGCATGCAATTTGCAGCGCTTCGTGCATGTTGGTATACGGGTTCCGATTATCGCAACGTAAATTGGGAAGCTCGGTCGGGCTCATGGGATGTGCCCTGGTGCAAAAGCTGACCAGATGGAGCGTATCCCGGGGGGCTGTTTTTCGCATGAGCGCGTAGAGAGCCATGGAGACTTTTTTGGCAGCCAGAATTTTCCCGCCCTCCCGCATTGATACGCTGCGGTCCACGAGGAGAACAGTGGAGGCTTTCTCAGTGTTTTCCATCTCGTCAACCATCAAATCCTCGGGACGGAGGCGGACGGGAACACCCCTGGACCCGCGCATAACCGCTTGATGAATAGTGCGCGACGCGCTCAGGAACATTGGATCCCCAGGTTTGAAGGGAGTGGTTTCTCCTGTTTTTGTTCCACTGTGGAACCGACGCGCTGTGGGATGAGTGCCCCAGCGGAGACCCCGGCCGCCGCGGCGAAAGATCTCCTGAATCACCCTCATGCCCAGGCGCTCCACACCGGTCTCCGTGAACTTGTATCCCCGCTCGTCGATACCGATATAACCCCATAAGCGCAATAATTCAGGGAGATCCTTGAGGCGAAGCCAGTGGGCCAGTGCCCAATCCCCGAGCAACTCTCGCACCTCTTCGTCGCTGATGGTTTCCGGGCGGGCATCCCAGAAAACCCGCTTCAGTTGTCTCTCCAGGGCACCCGCCCGTTGGCCCGTCTTGTCGGCGGTTCCCGCCTGGCGGGCCATCTCCACAAGGTCATTCACACCCAGAAGGAGCTTGATACCATCGGGCGCGGCAATGCCGTTGAGGCGAAGGGCCAGAAGGGCGCTTTCGGCATCACGGCTGGAGAGGATTGTATTTATTACCTGACGGGCCGCATCTATTGAATTTAGCGACTCTTCGGGACGCCTGTGGGCCTTTTTAAAGTAGGCGGTCCGGATCATGCCCGCGTTCCTTCGTCGGGAGTAATTCTTTTGGCTGCCTCACGTTTTCTGAATAGCACCGCAGGCCCCGATACCCGCTTTCCCAGGAAACCTTCCTGATGCAGTCCCTCCAGGACCAGCTCAAGGACCGAAGCCAGCACCGATTCCGAGGAACCATCCACGCGGGCCCGGACTGCATCCAGAGGCAAGCCTGATCGGCGGAGATTCTCGACGATTTCCCGTGCAGGGGAACGCTCGGAGACCTCGATGACGGTGTCTTCATCGAGGGAGCTGATAAATTCGTGGAAAGGTTCGGCCTGGAAATGTTGAAGAAAAACCTTTCTCACAACTGCGTCCACCACCTGCTGCATTACCTGGTGATCCCTCTCGGGCTCCAGGCAGTCGAACTCAATCTTGCCCATGGAGGAGGAAGAAGTGAAGGCCAGGTCGGATATCCGGGGGGTCGCCTGGGGCTCGTTGTTGATTAGCGAGCGTTTCAGGGCCTGACTGGCCACGTTCTCGTAGTTGTCGATTGTCATGCGGACGCTGACGCCAGAATTTTGATTGATCTCCGGATGGCTCCGGGCCTCCATGCTGATGCCGGCCACGACCTGTTTCATGAAGTCCGGCATGACCAGTTTTGTTCCTTTTACTGTGGGTAGTTTGCTCTCGGCCTCCATAATACGGATTTCATCCTCCAGGGTTGGTGGATAATGGGTGCGTATCTGAGAACCGAATCGATCTTTCAAAGGCGTTACAATACGTCCACGGTTCGTGTAGTCCTCGGGGTTGCAGGTCGCCACAACCAGCACGTCCAGGGGAAGTCGAACCTGGAAGCCCCGGATCTGGATATCCCTCTCCTCGAGGACATTAAACAATCCCACCTGTATCTTTTCGTGAAGTTCCGGCAGCTCATTGATGGCGAATATCCCGCGATGTGCCCTGGGAGCCAGCCCGAAGTGGATGGTTTCCTCGTCGGATAGATAGCGGCCCTCGGCGATTTTGATGGGATCAACGTCGCCGATGATGTCGGCCGGAGTCACATCCGGCGTTGCCAGTTTCTCCACATATCGGACATCCTGGGGAACCCAGATGATCTCCGCCTCATCTCCCCGGCGCCGAATGACTTCCCTGCAAGGGCGGCAGATGGGGTGAAGGGGGTCATCATGGATCTGGCAGCCCTTCATGGCTGGGACCCATGGGTCCATCAGCCCCACCAGCGAGCGCATGATCCGGGTTTTGCCCTGCCCCCGCTGGCCGACCAGCAGGATATCATGCCCCGAAAGGAGCGCATTCTCCAGTTGCGGGATCACCGTGTCCCCGTAACCCACGATGCCGGGAAACGTCTCCTGCCCGCTCCGAAGTCTGTTCACCAGATTGTCTCTGATTTCTTCTTTGATTGTGCGGCTTCGGTACCCCGAGGCCCGCAGTTCTCCGATGGTTTTTGTCTTTTGCATGTACGCCTCTTTGAATATGGAATTACGCACTACCCCAATAAGAGTGTTGACGTCTCATTGGTTTGCATCCTGAAAGTGTCCCTTCACATAGGCGGGGTGGCCCGGACAATTTATTGTCCCGGCTGCGCATCAGCAAGAAGTGATTCCGGTTTCTTTAATGGGTGTTCGCGGCGTCATGTCGCGCCGGGTAAATCCGCTTGTCGCTTCGCGACCCGGACGACAGGTCGTCCGGGCCACCCGCTAACACTATCTTTGGTAGCTTGGTGAGGACCCGTGGTGTTTCCGGGCGATTACATAATCATCGCCTAATTGTCATTCAGGGGCGGCACCCGCAGAGCATGAAAACTGCATAACTGTTTAATTATATTACTTTTAAATGAATTTCTGCAACTGCAACTCATCCAACGGCCGGTCCAGTGCTCATCTTCGTCGCCGTCGCCGGTACTTGCGGGCCTCTTGTTTCCACGACAGATCCCCTTCCCGTTTCCTTTTGGGTTTTACTTCCATCTGGTAGGCCATACGCAGGGTGTCGTAAGCAGGCACTGGAGGGGATGTGGATTCCCTCGGCTGTTTTTGCGGCTTTCTGGGAAGCGTCTCCGCCACCTGCTCAAGGGGAGGGCCGGAGATGTAAATGACAGGCACTGCACCTGCCAGGTAGATCAGCTCATTCGGCCGGGTGAAAGTACAGCCATTCCGGTACGCCTGCTGGGCCTGGATAGTCAGGAACACCGGATGACTATCGCGCCTCCGGCCCATGCGGACCGCAAGTTCTTCTGTGGCAGCCAATGGCACAAAGGGCTTTCCCGAGGGTTCCAGGCCGTGCCGGAGGATATGGGCATAGGCTTTCCGCCGCGCCGCAAAGTAAAGCAAAAGCGGGGGCTCAACAGACTCGTGCTTTCCCTTCTGCGGAGTAACCATTTCTCCCCGCAACCGAATTCGGCCTTCATGAATTTCAAAGTACCCGCCATCACTGCCGCGTGCCGCCTCTTCCATGTGAGATATCTTTACGTACGCCCATCCCTCTTCCTCTGAGACGGCTTGCTGAAGCTCTTTAAGGCTGACAAAACCCTCCTCGTCCAGCACCAGTCCAAATTCATCGGGCCGGCGTCCAAGAATATAAGCCATGAGCTTGGCCAGTTTTTTGCGCCGAAATTCCAGATTCTTTTTCATTGGTTGCGCTGTTGCATGCGATTCCTTTGATGTGGCGAATCCCCGTATGCATGCTCATCTGACATCGATAATAATTATTGCACAGGCTTTCAAGAAATACAAGCAAATCGTATTCTGAATCACTTTTATCATTGACAAGGAGGTTGTTATTGTTTATTGTAGGCTCAATATTCGCTAATCTTCATTCGGAAAGGAGTATGGGTGTGCGGAAAGCGTTGGCTACACTCGTGATTTGTCTGTTTTTTTCCGGATGCGCCATGGGCGTGAGGGAAAAGACGGCAGGGAGACTTGAGTATATTCCGGACAGCATGCCACAATCGGCCGAGAAGACTGGCAAACAGCACCCACCAGGGGAACATGCCGTTTCATCCTACCGAACAACTTCTTCCACCGGGTGGAATTTTGACTGGATGGATCATCAACTTGAGCCCGAAGTGGGGCTGCCCATAAGCTACGCCTATATTCCAATGGAGAAAGATTTCCCCACAGCCGACGAAGTATCCCTGGATATGGAAAAGCACGGGCTCGGGGGGATTGGGAGCTTCGACCCCCTGAGCGCCCCGGAAATGCTGGAAATCCTGACCACTGAATCCGAACATCTTTTACCCCTGGAAGAGCCCGAGCATATTGAGGACATGGTGTCGCAGGATGTTCCCTCTTTCCTGGAGCGCATGGAAGGGGATGGAGTGGAGCCATCGCCGCTTGTTGAACTGGAAAAGGAGATGGTCCACGATATTCCAGTGGTGATTAACGAATATGTCCAGAGATATCTTGATTATTTTCAGAATAAAGCCCGAAAAAACTTTAGACGCTGGTTGGCCCGCTCTCATCGATATATTCCAATGATGAAGAACTTGATGGCAGAGCATGGCCTACCTGAGGACCTTGTCTACATGGCAATGATCGAAAGCGGTTTCAATCCACGAGCATATTCCCGTGCACATGCAGTGGGACCATGGCAGTTCATAGTGAGCACGGCCAGAAAATATGGCCTCAGAGTTGATTGGTGGGTGGACGAGCGAAAAGACCCGGAGAAATCGACTCGGGCCGCTATAGCTTATTTGAAAGATCTCTATAATATGTTCGGGTCATGGTATCTTGCGGCGGCCAGTTACAATGCCGGAGAGGGCCGCATAAGTCGTGAAGTGGACCGCCGCCGGACCAACGATTTCTGGATACTGTCCCGGCGCTCCAGAAGGTTAAAGCGGGAGACCAAGGCGTATATTCCCAAGCTCATTGCGGCCATTATTATTTCAAAAGATCCGGGAAAATATGGCTTTACCAACATCGAACCCCAAGAGCCCTTGAAGTTTGATCGTGTAACGGTACAGGGATCGATTGACCTCCGTGCCCTGGCCAAAGCATGCGGGACTACGTATAAAAAGCTCAAAGAACTCAATCCTGAACTGAAACACTGGATTACACCCCCGGGCCGCAAGGATTATTATCTAAAAGTCCCGGAAAACACGGGCATAAGATTTTATCAAAATCTGGCCCGAATGAAGCCGCTTAAAAAGATTACTTACGGTGGTTATGTGGTCCAGCGGGGTGACACGATCTCCAAGATCGCCTACCGATTCGGATCCTCGGTACGTACCATTATGAAAGCCAACGGAATTATCAATCCGCGGAGATTAAGACCGGGACAAAAGCTCTTCATCCCCGGAAGGCCAGTGCCCATCCGGCCTAGGGACGCCGGAGCTGTCGCCGGTCGGCGCGTCCGGAAGCCAAGCAACGCCTCTCGCGATAAAAGTCTCAACAGGACCCATCAGCTTGCATCCAGCGGGGGAATGAAGGTGCATGTTTTGCGTAAGGGTGAGACTCTATGGGATATAGCCCAGTATTATTCTTTAAATGTTAAAGAACTGATGAAGATCAATAACATTAGAAATCCTCGACGAATCCGAGAGGGGATCCGTTTGCGGATTCCAGAAAACAGCAGTGCATCGAGGATGGTTATCGAATCGCCGCCTCTGGACCGTCAGGAAAAACGCACGCCCGGGCGGGCCTCGAACACGAAGCCCAAAGAGATACTTTACACGGTTCGGAAAGGGGACAATATCTGGACCATTTCCCGACGGTATGGTATCAAGATGTCCAACATCTTTCGCTGGAACAATCTGGATGCGAAGGCACAAATCTATCCGGGCGATACGCTCCGGTTGATTGTCAATGCAGAGATATGATGACCGTTCGATTTACAGGGCACGGCACGCCGCGTAGCGCTTATATGTCTCTTCTTATATACGATCCCGGCACTCCATGACATAGGGATATGCGACCGGAGCAAGGCAGAGGCTTAATTCACCCTCTTCCAGTTCCAGCTCTTCCCGGCAAAAGACGCGATTGGAACTATCCTGTTGTAATCTGATCTTAGTCGCTTCTCTTGAACTGGACAAATAGACTCCCGTGACTAATCGACTACGGCAGGGCGCCAAATGAGACTATGTGAGGAAATCTGGCATGAATTGAAAAGAGGGCATTTTTTCATCATACTGATCTTTCTGATTGCCACCATAATCCTGAGTTCTACAAGCCTTTTCATGCTGGAAAGCAAACAGCAGGATACAACTATTCGCAGCTTTTGGGATGCTCTGTGGTGGGCCGTTGTGAGCCTCACGACCGTGGGTTACGGGGATACGATTCCTAAATCCGGACCAGGGCGCCTGGCGGGTATGATTACTATTGTCGTTGGAATCGGACTAATATCTCTTCTCACAGCCACCATCTCCTCCGTGTTTGTGGGAAGACGAATCATGGAGGACAGAGGATTGGAGAGTGTTCACACTCGTGATCATATTGTGATCTGTGGTTGGAATCAACACGGGGAGGAAGTCATCCAGGGGCTGATCAGGGAAGTCAGCAAAGCCGAGCTAAAAATCGTTCTTGTCAATGAATTGAGCATGGAGGACATCAACAACATCAAGGCTCAGTTCCCGAATGTGCAAATCAGGTTCGTCCACGGGGATTTTACAAGAGAAGGGATATTGCGGAACGCCAACATAGAAGCTGCACAGACCGCTATTATCCTTGCCGACTGTTCGAGTATACGAGGGGCCGAAAAAGCCGACGAGCGGACAGTGCTGGGAACACTGACCATTAAGTCCATGGCGCCAAAAGTAAGAACCTGTGCCGAACTGTTGGATATCGAAAACCGCACCCACCTTCAGCGTATCAATGTCGACGAAGTCATAGTCAGAGGTGAAAACAACGGCGCAATGCTGGCCGGCGCATCCTTATCGCCCGGCATCAGCAGGCTGATGAATATGCTGGTCTCATACAGGGAGGGAGAGAAACTCTGGAAAGCGCCCATCCCGAAGCGATTCCTAGGGAGAACATTTGCCGAGATTTTTGATTACTTTAGAAAAGAACATCGCGCCATGGCCATCGCTGTCATCACGGACGAAAAAGCGTTCAATCTGAATGATATTCTTTCAAATGATCTTTCCGCCATAGACCGATTTATTAAAAAAAAGTTCGAAGAAGCGGAGAAGGAACTTTTGCCGGAAAAAGACGAGGCGAAGGTAATCCTGAACCCCCAGGAGGACTATGTCCTCAAAGAGAACGATTCGGTGGCCGTCATCGCCCAGAGCAAGCCGGCATAAGTTCTAGCAGATGAGCAGATGAAGATCATGAATTTCTGGAAAAGACACGAACCGGAAACCTCAAAAAACAACCATCGGGTCCGCTTTCTCCAGAATGTCCCGATCTTTCAGAATCTTCACCCTGAGGAAATTGAACATTTCCTGTCCATAACCAGGGAAATTAATTACCGTGATGGAGAAGCGATAATGCTGGAAGACCAGGAAGGGGACACCATGTATATTATTCTGAGCGGTACTGTGGAGGTCTCCAAGAGCCTGACCCTGAAGACGCGCGGAACGTTCGTGGAGCATGAAAAAACCATTACACGCCTTTCCGCGGATGACCACGCCATTTTCGGCGAGTTGGTACTTTTCGATCAGAGGGTCCGCACGGCCAGTATTACCGCGGTAACGGACTGCACTTTCCTGGAGATTCGGCGGGACGATTTTCATCGCTTTGCAGAGGCAAATCCTTCCATTGGATATTGCCTCATCCGGAATATTGCAAAAATCGTCTGCGAAAGATTTCGAAAAACCGATCAAGATACCATTCGATTGACCACCGCCCTCAGCATCGTCCTCTCGAGGCACTAGGTCCTCCAACTAAAAGCAACCCCTTTCTTGTTTACGACGTATGATGGACTGTTGTCCCAAAGGATTGACAATCAAACCCAATATTATTTATATTTTCACACATGGGGATCATGTATCAAGAATTACCGGCTGTTTTTCGAGCATACTCAAGAGGTTGAATAATGCGGCAGCCCAAAGAACATCCGTCAATACCAGCATTGCTAATTCCAGAAGGAGGCTCGACATGTCCATAAAAATAGCGATTAATGGTTTCGGCAGAATCGGCCGATACATGGTTCGCTGTTGCAATAACCGCCAAGATATTGATCTGAAAGCTATTAACACTCGGGCCGACACCAAAATCCTGGCCCACATCCTTAAATACGACAGCGTGCACGGAAAATTCTCGGGAAAGGTAGAAACGGATAAGGATGCACTCATAGTAAATGGCAACCGTATTCTCGTTACAAGAATAACAGGGGATATTTCCAAACTGCCATGGAAAGATCTGGACATTGATGTAGTCATGGAGAGCACTGGAAAATTCCTTGACAAGCGCACCAATCTCCTTCATTTAAAGGCGGGGGCAAGAAAAGTAATTATCGGAGCCCCGGCCAAAAGGGTGGATGCCACGCTGGTGTATGGCGTGAACCACACCACATATGATCCTGACAATCATCACATCATCTCAAATGGCTCGTGTACCACCAATTGTCTGGCGCCCGTGGCCAAGGTGCTTCATGAAAGCTTCGGTATTGAACGCGGTTTGATGACCACGATTCATTCGTATACCATGGATCAGCGCCTTCTGGACGGTTCCCACAAGGATCTGAGGCGGGCTCGTGCCGGAGCCCTTTCAATGATACCCACCACAACAGGCGCCGCGGTGGCTGTGGCAAAAGTTATCCCCGAACTGAAAGGCAAACTCGATGGATTGGCCATCAGGGTGCCCACTCCCAATGTCTCGTTTGTGGACTTTACGGCAAGCCTGAAGAAAAAGGTGACCGTAAACCAGATCAATAAAGCCATGAAAGAGGCGGCCAGCGGCCCTCTGAAAGGCATTCTGGACTATTGCGAAGAGGAACTGGTGAGCATCGATTTCACCTCGTGCCCCGCCTCTGCCATAGTAGATGCCCAGAGCACCAATGTCGTTGATGGCAATTTTGCCAAAGTGCTGGCTTGGTACGATAATGAGGCGGGATTCTCCAGCCGGATGATAGATCTGGCTGTTTACATTGTGCGTAGAGGGTGAATCGCTTCGCGCCGCCGAACAGATTGTCTCCCCGCACCTGAAGGATAATTCAGGCTCATGTCGGACAGACGATCCTATACTGATTTAATGAAACCGGTCAAATAAAGAGATGTAAAAATGCGCCGACCTATCATTGCCGGAAACTGGAAAATGCACAAAGGTCCGGATGAGACCATTGCTTTTCTTGACGAACTTCTCCCCAGGGTGTCGAACATAGAAGACCGGGAAGTGGTGATTGCACCGCCCTTTGTTTCATTAATCACCGCAGCCCGTCGCTTACGCGGGAGCCGGGTCAAGCTCTCCGCCCAGAACTGCCATTGGGAAAACCGGGGAGCTTTCACTGGTGAAGTTTCTCCGTCCATGCTCCTGGAGGCGGGATGCACTTATGTCATCATCGGTCATTCAGAGCGGCGGCAACTGTTCGGTGAAACGAATCAAAGCGTAAACCGCAGGGTTCTGGGAGCCCTGGCGGCCGGGCTCATTCCCATACTATGTATCGGGGAGAATCTGGAAGAGCGTAAGGCAAAACATACCCTGGCGGTGGTTGAACGCCAGCTCCGAAAAAGCCTGGAAGACGTCGAAGCGGATGATGCCGAAACGCTGGTGGTGGCATATGAACCCGTTTGGGCAATCGGGACGGGCATTTCCGCTTCCGCCGAACAAGCCCAGGAAGTTCACTTTTTCATCCGTCAATTTTTCGAAAAACAGTACAATAAAACCCTTGCAAATTCCATCAAAATATTGTATGGTGGCTCAGTAAAAGAAGATAATGTGGACGAGCTGATGGCACAGCCGGATATTGATGGGACATTGGTCGGAGGTGCCAGCCTTAAGGCGGCTGAGTTTGAGCGGATTGTAAGGTTCATGGAACCGAACGCCTCGTAGGCAAAGACCCAAGGATGTCTGCAGGAAAGATTGAGAGAGCGTATTTATGCAACAGGCTCATACGCATGCCGTAAATTCATGAGACCGGATCGAGAAATAAAACACCGTGAGGGTGAGTGATTAGAGGCTTGATTCTTCAATGAACATTGTCATTGTTATAATCCACATTTTTGTATCGATTGCCTTGATACTTATTGTGCTCCTTCAGACAGGAAGAGGAGCGGATATAGGAGCTGCCTTCGGGGGAAGCAGCCAGACACTTTTCGGCAGCGCGGGACCGGCGAGCTTTTTGAACAAGCTGACCACTGCGGCCGCCGTGTTATTTATGTTGACCAGCTTGAGTATGGCTTACCTGTCAGGACAAAAAATTACAGGGAGCATCATAAAAGAGACGCCTCCACCTGTGGAGCAATCGACTTTCCCCGCGCCCCAAACCGTACCGACAACGCCGCAGTCAAGACCTTCAGAGGGGAATCAGTCCCCAATGCCAGACGCCCGGCAGGAAGCACCGCCAGCACCCGGTGAGAAATAAGAAAAGACCATCCTCAATGTATGATGAGTAATGAATGCCGAAGTGGTGGAAGTTGGTAGACACGCCAGCTTGAGGGGCTGGTGGGCGCCAGCCCGTGTGGGTTCAAATCCCGCCTTCGGCACCATAAGTCTAATAATGGCGTAATCTCAATGGGTTACGCCTTTCCTGTTTTATTTGGGTTCATACGACTGAAGTGTGCGGTGTCTCATGAATAGCCATGATTGTAAGTTTAAAGAATTCCATATCCCGAAAGCCATAGGCTTGCCTTTTCATGGTTTTGATTTTGTTGTTAGCACCCTCCAGGGATCCAGTTGAGATGGAATAGTCATAGTATGCCAGGATGCCAAATCGGTGGAAAGCCATCGATCGGGCCATCTTTTTCAGCATGGCTATACCAGAAGATGCGGTACGAAAGATCCAGTCTTTGAGGAAAGCCTCGGTCGATTTTTTATCCTGCCTACCGGCAGGCAGGCCGGCTGATTCCAGAGCTCTCGGAGGTCTTCTTTCATGTAATACCCTGCGGCCAACGGCTTATTCAACTCCAAGGCTTCGGCTCCTTTGCCCTCCCCTACGAAAACCGCTCTCTACTGTCCAAATCCAAAACGATGGTCAGATATCGACGGCCATGACCGCTGGTGATCTCATCTATGGCTATTCTTTTAATATTTAATAGCAAACAAAATCCAAACGGCTTAAACCCTATCGTTACCGATCTGAAACGTCGCCAACCCTGCCCCCGACGGATCACTCTCCGGGAGCCGCAAGCGGCACATCTCATTTCTTTCGGATCTCTGCGTACGGTAAAAGCACATATCCATTTTCGTATTGGTTGCGGACATACTTGTAGCCCCGGATACCGAATCCGTAATATAAAAAACTTGTGGACATGATGGACTCTCCTCCTTGATTTATTTGTTGGTCATCAAAGAGGTACCATTACAATCTTGGCGGCTAAATATTATCAAATTTCTTCATGTGGTTCTTTCCAATGAAGCAATGATAAGCATATCTTGAGATTCCAGTAAATGGGAATAAGAATAAAAAGAAAAATCATTTTGGTCTGTTTCATCGCCAGCCTGCTCATTCTGGCCTTTATTTGCGGTATAATCCTGTATTATTACTCCCATCAATCCGCCATTAAATCTGTGATAGAAAAATCCATCTCCAGGTCAACAGGAACCACGGTCACCATCAAACATCTCTCTTATTCCCTCAAACCCATGCGAATACGGGCAAAGGGCATCATCATAAAACTTGTTAAGACTCTCCAGAGGCCTCAACTGGACATTCGAGACATCAGGGCGGATATCGCCCTGGAGGGTCCATTCGGCCATAAAAGCCTCACCGTTAAAAGCATCATGATCGATGGGTTTTCTTTAAATATTTCCGAAAAGATGAGCCTGCCAAAGATTGTCCAGCATGAAAAAAGCCTCTCATTTTTTAACCGGCTATTGAAAAAAATGATTGCTTTTTTCTTTTTCAGGGATATCATCTGGCAAACGGCAGAAATCGTAAATGGTGATATTTCCGGCCGATTGGGGGATCAAATGGTTCAGATCGGCGGGATTCAGGCGAAGCTCGATCCTGATCATCTGCTCACTATCTCCTGCAGCACGCAAATTCAATGGCCTCTCAAAAAAATGATCCTGACTGCCCCTCACATCCAAATCGCGACAGACCATGGCATATCGTTGGTTGATCCAGAAATAAGGTTTTCACTGAAAGCCCAAAAAGCAACATTTCAGAGCCCTGTGGTGAATGCGAAGAGTTTGGAAGTGACCGCAAAACTTATTTATAATCACAAGCATAAAAACCTGAGATTCGATCCTATGGATCTGGATATTGAAGGGGTTATCCTGAAAAAGGAATCCGAAAGAAAATCGATCCTCTCAAAGGTGCAACTAAATGCCGCGGGACATTTTGATCTTCAGGGCAGCAAGCTGAATTTTGCCCGTTTTTTTCTTGCCGCAAGTGATATCCTTCAACTGAGGGGGAAATCACATGTGGATTTTGGTGCTCAACCGGTTATGGAATTTATTCTCCTGGATGGTCAGACTTCGCCCTCAAAACTGCTGCCCCTTCTTCCGGATGATGTGACCGTAATGCTGTCTCCTTTTACCTTTTCAGGTCCCATCGGTTTCCATGGCAGAATCGACGGCCTGAAGGAGTTGGAAATATGGAGTTGGCATGGTGACCTTCAAGCGCAACTCAAACAAAACCAATTCTCGTACACAACCGGGAATATTCGGTTGAACAGCAGAGTCGCAGGAACTATTCGGGCTGAGGGGAGATTTCCTGATATAAGAATTTCAGGCAGGATAGAGGGAGATAAAACTATTCTGTCGGGCGGGGGGATCGAATTGAAACCTTTTAAGGTGAGTCTTTCCCTCACCGGAAAACATCCCGCTTATCTGATAAAGGATTTTACGGTCCATATTCCGCGAGCCAAGGTAGGGACGGGGGGAAAATACATCCTCATTGATGATATTCATGCGTACGGCCGGAAAGGATCAATGGATGGCGAGAAGAGATCTCTTTTTCTTCCTGAAATCAGGCTTAACTCTTCCTTATTGAAAAACCTCCAGCTCTCCCTGCGGGTTGACGGGGAACAGGCGATTATAACTCTTCAGGGGAAACAAACACACCTTATCGAATCAGCCCTTTCCCTAAACCTGCTTCCTTCCGGTTGGCAACTTAGTGGACTCGATTCCATTCAGATAAAGGCCATCCTAGAAGATGAGGGATATTGGTCATTTACCTCTAAATTGGGTTTCTGGGAGCTTGACTTCCAGAACTGGGACTCAAGCTGCATGGGAGAAAAAATCTCCATAAATGCAGAGATGAATGGAAAAATAAATATAAAGAGGGCTTCAATAACTGCCAATACATCAATAGAAGTACATGGGGGAGAGATTCTGTATGATCGATTCTATTTAGACCTGAACAAAAATACGCTCTTTTCTTCCTTTGAAGGAAGATATGATATTTCCAATAAATTTCTGCAATTATCCCATCTCAAGCTCGGATTAAAAGATATTCTCATGCTTGATGCGCGCGGGACACTTCTTCAACGAGTGCAGGATTACCGTACCCGCTTTTTTGTAAGTATTCCCAAAATCTCTTTGAAACCAGTCTTTCAACATTTTGTCCTGGAACCATTTCAGACGGAAAGACCTTATTTGGCCGCTCTGAATATAGGAGGGGCCATTTCCGCAGAGCTGGAACTAACAGGCGATGGGTCAGATTGGATGCTTTTAGGGCACTTCATGTGGCACTCAGGGGAGCTTTCATCAGATACAGATGGTTTCTCTTTCTCGGGGATTGACCTCGATCTGCCCGTCTGGTTTCAAACCAATAAGGGTAAAAGCGCTCAGGAGACTGTAAAAGGAAAATTATCCATCCAATATATGACCCTCCCCTTGCTGCCGAAGCAAGCCCTGACACTGCAACTGGATGCTGGCCCAAACCTATTATCTGTGAGATCTCCAACTATTCTCAGGGCTCCAGGGGGGGAAATCCGGTTGGGGCCTGTGGTGTGCAAAGATCTGTTCATTTCGCGACCATCCATTGAGACAAGCCTTGCACTTAACTCTATTGATCTCACACCCTTTTTATCTGAAATCTGGTCCCGACCCATACAGGGGACAATAGAAGGTACATTGGAGTCGATACATTTTGCAGGTGATACACTCAGCAGCCGAGGAGAGATAAAGGCAAAGGTCTTTGGGGGAGAACTCATTTTCTCGGAATTTTATGCATCCGGAATTGTTACATCCGTTCCTGTGTTTAAGCTAAATGCTCGGTTCAATGACCTGAGCCTGGCAAAGCTTACCAAAGGCACATCCTTTGGAAAGATAGAGGGGATTTTAAGAGGACATATTAAAGACCTGGAGATTGCTTTTGGTCAGCCCCAAAGATTTAATCTATTATTGGAAACGGTTAAAAAAAAGGGGGTGCCTCAAAAAATAAGTGTGCGGGCCGTGGAAAATATTGCGCGAATCGGCGGCGGCCAGAGCCCTTTCACGGGAATTTCCGGGGTATTTTCCTCCTTTTTTAGAGAGCTCCCTTACAAAAAAATCGGTGTGCGTGCATCTCTGGAAAACGATGTCTTTCGGATAAACGGCACCATCAAGGAAGGGGGGACGGAATACCTGGTAAAAAGAGGTGTTTTCTCAGGTGTAAATATTATCAACCAGAACCCTGATAATCGCATCAGCTTTAAGGATATGGTAAAAAGGATTAAGCGAGTGACCGCTTCAGGAAGAGCGCCTGTGTTGAAATAAATATCTTGAAAATTCGAGAATCCTTTGTTAATGTCCATCCGGGTTCTTTCAAAGGATGGCCAATGGTGAAGCTATAGTCCCTTGTGTATAGCGTCCGCCTCATAATTCTGATAAAGGGAAATTGCTTTAATGGCCCTATGTTTGCTATAGAGGTCTTACCCAAGTCCATGTGGTCGACAGCCATGAATCTGCAGTGTGTAGATTCATTCCGTCAAGACAAAATAGGGACAGATGAATGCAAACTTTAACAGGAAGGAGAATAATCATGGAAAGAATCGAACGGCCTCTGAGAGTTTTCGGGATTGTTGCCTTGGTGCTGACATTTCTAATCTCGTTCAGCCCCGGTGTGAGTGCTGGAAAGGGCTCCCAGGAACTTCGTGTGGGCATTCATTACACAATTGCCACCATGGACCCGGCCTTCATAACCTCCCGGGGACAGGATCAGACAGTGCGGAACATTTACGACGGGCTGGTCAACTGGAAACCGGGTACCGTGGAGATAGCCCCCGCACTGGCCGAGTCCTGGGATGTTTCCAAGGACGGGTTGATGTACACCTTCCACCTGAGAAAAGGGGTCCAGTTCCACCGGGGGTTCGGGGAGCTCAAAGCATCGGATGTAAAGTTCTCCTTTGAGCGAGTTATGGACCCCAAGACCAAGTCCCCCCGCTCCAAGGACTTCAGGTTGGTCAAACAAATCGAGGTTCTGGACGACTACACCCTTAGGCTCACGCTGAAGAAGCCCTATCCCGGGCTGCTGCATATGCTGGCCGACAGAGGCGCCTTTGTCACATCTGAGAAGGCGGTCAAGGAGCTGGGCAAAGACATCGGCCGTGCACCGGTGGGAACCGGACCGTTTTTCGTGACGAAGTGGATCCCCAAACAGAACGTGGAAATGGAGAGAAACGAGAAATATTTTGCAGGGCCGCCGCGGTTGAAAAAGGTTGTGTTCATCTCCATCCGAGAGGCTGCAACCCGTTTCATGGCCTTCGACTCCGGGCAGATCGACCTGATACAGGTGGCGGATCCCGACCGCGTGGCCAAATATCTCAAGGACCCCAAGGTTGTGATTAAAAGCAAGCCCGGTCTCATCACCCGATACATCGGATTCAACCAGAAAATAAAGCCCTTTGACGATGTCCGTGTCCGACGGGCCATCCAGCACGCCGTGGATAAGGATTATATTGTCGAACACTTGTTTAAGGGACTTTCCGTGAAATCCGTGAACTTTGTTCCCCCACTGAACTTCGGTTATACGGATGATGTTATGACCTATCCTTACAATGTTGAGAAAGCGAAGAAGCTTCTCGCCGAAGCCGGGTATCCCAACGGGTTTAAAACCTCCCTCTACATCCCGAACATCCCCCGATTTACAAAGCACTCGGTGGTGATTAAAGATAGCCTGAAAGAGGTGGGAGTGGACCTGGAACTCAAGGTCCTCGACGTCTCGACTTTCCTTGCCGCCTGCCGAAAAGGAGAGCCCCCTATGTTCACGCTGAGTTCCGGGGGGTCCCCGAACACGGCGTTTTACCTGTTCCTGTACTTCCACTCCAATAACTTCCCGCCCGGGAACAACTTCGCCCATTACTCCAATCCCGAGGTTGACGCCCTCATTAACAAGGCGCAGGAAGCCGTTGATCCCCAGAAGCAAAAGGAGCTCCTGGTGGAGGCGCAGAAAAAAATCGCCGAAGACTCGGTCGACCTCTGCCTTGACCATGAAAAATTCTTCTTCATCATGAAGCCATACGTGAAGGGCTTCGAGGTAGACCCGCTGAGGTTGATAAAAGTTTACCCCGTGTACATCGAAAAGTGAAAATAATATAAGGTCAGGTTTTTGGGTTGCGGGCTGCAAGGTGCGTGTTTTTTCGACCCGCAACCCGCACGTTGTATAGATATGGAGCTGATGATGAAGATGAACGATCATGAGCGTAGCCTCTGCCGGGCCATCGATGAGCGGCAGGGCGAGCTGGTGGAGCTGATGCAGCGCCTGATTCGGGCCAAAAGCTATAACCCACCGGGGACTGAGGAAAACGTCGCCCGGGTGATACTTCCGGAGCTGGAACGGCTCGGATTCAAGGTCCAGGTGGTAGAGGTGGAAAGGGGGCGCCCCAACATCATAGCAACCCTCTCTGGAGAGAAAGACCACCCCCGTCTGCTCTACTACGGGCATATGGACACCATGCCTCCGGGAAACCCTGAGCTCTGGGACGTAGACCCATTAGGGGCGGAAATCATTGACGGCAAGATATACGGCAGAGGCGCATGTGACCATAAGATGCCGATCGCGGCCCTCATAGCGGCGGTGGATGCCCTCAATTCCGAAGGGGTGAAGCTCAGGGAGTCCCTGGTTTTCGTCTGTGTGTCCGATGAGGAGATGGGCGGGACGTACGGCATGAAACATTTGGTGGAGCGTCGGATGGTAAAGGCCGACTGGGGTGTTTACGGATGCACCACATGCATCCCACCGGAGGATCTGGAGTACCTCCCCAACCTTGGTACTGATAACATTATTATGGCTCTCTCAGCGATGAAGCGCTACCGGATCACCCTCCGCGGTAAACTCACCCACGGCATGTTCCTGGAGAAGGGAATTAATGCGGCGGAGGCTGCGGGAGCACTCATCACAGCCCTGAAAGAGCGGGCGGAACAGGTAAACCGGCTGGAACACCCGCTGACCGGCCGGGCCCGAATGTACGTCAACGCCGTCCAGGCAGGCCCCAAATATCCTGATGTGTGCGATATTACGGTTACCCGTACGCTTCATCCAGGGGAGGACCCTCCACAGGGAAAGGCTGACGTGGAGGAAGTGGTTGAGAGCTTTCGCGCCCGCGAACCCCGCATCCAGACGGAAATCACGCCGGTCTTCGACTGGCCCGGAGCGATAGTACCCAGAGACGCTGAACTCATTGACTCACTGCGAAAAGCCGCGAGCAAGGTCACCGGCAGGGAACCCACGGTGACGGGGATACCATCGTCCAGCGACATGAGATGGTTTGTCAATGACTTGAACATCCCTATGGTCATGTTCGGCTATGGCTATCTCATGAACCACCACGCGGTCAACGAGCACATAGCCGTGGAAGATCTGGTCAATTCCGCTAAAGCGTATGCGCTTAACATCACTGACATGCTCGGTTAAAAGCGTCCGCTGTGCTGAACCTTATCATCGAAAATTCATTGTAAATGCAAAATAGAATTATCAACTTGGTTCAGAGAAGTGGTTACTTATTACTCCATTGTAAAAAGCTTTTTCGAGCAGAAATAGTGGACCGAAAACCATGATTCAACAATGTTGAAACGTATATACTGCTACGATGTCCGTGAGGTGGCCCGGACAATAAATTGTCCGGGCTGCACAGCAGCAAGAGGTGATTCCGTTTTCTTCGATGAAGGGTTGCAGTGTTATGTTGCGCCGGGTATATCCTCTTGTGGCTTCGCGACGCAGACGACAAGTCGTTTTGGCCACCCGCTTAACATTATCTTTGATAGCCTGGTCAGGGCCTCTGGTTTTCCCGGGCAATTACATCTTGCCAATTGAGTGCTGATTCACCTTGATAACACTGATGCAAAATTAGCAATTATCAATGCAAAGTGTTAAGACATTGCTCATTCTGCAATGCTGATTGATATATTTGCAAGGATCATTCATTGCTGCAACTTGAGTTATTGAAACGACTGCAGCTTGGTATTAACCGGATGCCATGAGAATTTATATTATCAAAAGGCTGCTTCAGGCCATTCCCACGTTGCTTGGGGTAATCACTGTCGTCTTCCTGATCATCCACCTTACCCCCGGTGATCCCGCCCAGACGATCCTGGGAGAGTATGCCACCAAGGAGCAAGTGATGGAACTGCGCGAACAGTTGGGCCTGAACAACCCCCTGTACGTTCAGTACCTGAGGTTTTTGTGGAATGCGATAAGGGGCGACTTCGGTTACTCGATCACCACACAGCAGCCCGTTATGGCGGAAACGCTCAGGGTCTTGCCTTACACCCTGGAGCTGTGTTTCGCCGGAATCTTTGTCTCCCTGCTGATAGGTATTCCTGCCGGGGTGATTTCCGCCACTCATCGCAACACCATAGTCGACCACGCCAGCATGACCTTTGCCGTCATCGGGATATCCCCGCCGGTCTTCTGGCTGGGCATTGCCATGATCTATGTTTTTTCCGTCCAACTCCACTGGTTTCCGGCCATCGGAGGAGGTGAGCAGGGGGACATCCGAACATTGCTTCATCACCTGGTGCTCCCGGCTGTCTGCCTCGGTATCCGGATATCAGCCATTACCGCCCGCATTGTGCGCTCCAGTATGCTGGAGGTCCTCAATCAGGAATACGTCCGCACCGCCCGGGCCAAGGGACTTCGGGAGTTTATCGTTGTTTATAAGCATGCCCTGAAGAACGCCTCAATCCCCCTTGTCACAGTTGTGGGGCTGAACATGGGTGTCCTGATGGGAGGCGCCCTGCTCATAGAAATCGTGTTTGCCAGGCCCGGCATCGGCAAGCTGGTGGTGGACGCTATCTTCGCCCGGGATTATCCTCAGGTACAGGGAACCATCGCGATGTTCGCATCTTCCTTCATCTTGATAAATCTTGTCTGCGATATGGCCTATGCCTTTCTCGATCCCAGGATAAGGTACCGGTGACGCCGACGGGATGTCGCAATAGGTGATTTGTAAATGCTGCTACTGTTCATGAAAGAATTCTGGAAGAACCGCATAGCCATTCTGGGGTTGCTCATAGTTCTGGCAATAATCTTCTGCGGCGTCTTTGCACCCTTGTTAGCCCCGAACGATCCCCTGAAGGTCGATCTGCGCAAGCGTCTTCTCTCCCCGTCGAAAAATCATCTTCTCGGGACGGACGGCTTCGGACGGGATATCATGAGCCGAATTATTTGGGGCTCCCGAATTTCGCTTCAGGTGGGGATCGTGGCTGTTGGGATTTCCTCCTTACTGGGCGTCTTGCTGGGCCTGATCTCCGGATATTACAGCGGGGCGATAGATACCCTGATCATGCGCGTCGTTGACGTGATGCTCTCATTCCCGACAATCCTGCTGGCCCTGGCCATCATGGCCGCTCTCGGCTCAAGCCTTACCAACGTGATGATCGCGGTAGGGGTAACCCTGGCACCCCGGTTCGCCAGGCTCGTCAGGGGATCGGTCCTCTCGGTTCGCGAACTGGACTACATCCAGGCTGCGCGGGCCCTGGGAATGAGCAACGCCCGTATTATAGTACTGCATGTTTTTCCCAATGTAACCGCGCCCATTATTGTGCTGGCCACCCTGAACGTTTCCTACGCCATCCTGGCCGAGGCCAGCTTGAGTTTCCTGGGTCTGGGCGTCAGGCCTCCCACCCCCACCTGGGGCGGTATCATAAGCGACGGCCGCGCTTTCCTGGACATAGCCCCGTGGATATCGCTGTTCTCAGGATTCGCCATCATGATCGCCGTACTGGGATTCAACCTTTTTGGTGATGGGCTGCGAGACGCCCTGGACCCATGGCTTCGCGGGCTTCGCGGCGATCGGAAAATAAAGGAGTAGAATTGCGGGCGCATCGAACAATTCCGACACAAAAAACTGCACCAGTAATGAAAGCTCCATGGCAGGAGCGCTCAATACCCTCCGTCCGAAACCTCACGAAAAACGCGTACGCGCTGATTTGAAGAGGTCTTATTTTTTTCCCATTCCCCTTTCCCATTCTCATTCTTTTGTGTCATTGCAACATGAAAATGTCACCCCCTCGGGGTGCAGCAGGAGGGGATGGTTGTGGCAATAACGGGGAGGCGCTCTTGCTTCACTCGCCGGCCTTGAGCTTTATAGCAGCTCCGGCCGGCCTCGCCTCTGGGGCCGGCCGCTTGATCATGAAGCTTTATCCCTTTGGGATTTTTCCAGACGGTAGCTGGACAAATTCAGTTTCAGGATAACGCTATGATGGACCAGACGATCAATGGCCGCCGCCGTGGTTATGGGGTCCTTGAAGATGCGCTCCCACTGGGAAAAGGGCAGATTGCTGGTAATATCATCACACTGCCGCGCTCATTGCGCTCAGCCAGGATCTCCGAGAGGTGGGAAAAGTTGAAATCATAGTACCGAGTTTTGACCGGCTCTATCACATGAAGCCTGAATTCAGAGAGGAGGGCGTGAGCAGGGGGACGGCCCTTGTTGCCATGAAGCACTCCCAAGGCGCCGCACTGTTGGACTTTTTTCTTTATTCGCTTGATATGGCGGGTGGATACATTCAAAGCCGAAGCTGCTTCTCCGGCGATCATTTTCTTCTCCAATAAGGCTTGTATCACCCCATGGAAGTGCCTCAATATCAGCAGATTTTAAACTGAACTTCCTCACGAGTAATAGATATAACCTATTGTTATTAATGGCAATAACAGAAAATGCGTTATACTGGGTACATCACAGGCTCACCCCAAGGAGTTTAAATGCTCGCTTCTGAAGCGGCGTCAATGTTGTGATCTGATCAAAGGGCACCGCTTCAGGCAGCTT